>NZ_KV917377.1:4393084-4634227 GCF_002019705.1 Shouchella patagoniensis
AAAAAAGAACACAAAAAACCCGAAAGATGGACTTTTTTAAAGTGTCCATTTTTCGGGTTACAGTTCAGAATTAGGAGTTGCGTTTTTATATGAAAGCACTACTTATGTCAAAACACTGCTTACTCGCTGAATTGTTTCAATTCCGTTTAAGTCAAGATGATTTTTTTGACTTACATATGGTTGAATCAGTTGAAGCTGTAAACCGCTATTTACAAGAGCATGATCCAAAGCTTGTGTTTATCTTTGGAGAGGAAGCGGAGTCACTTGAATGGATGAAACATGTACGCAATGTCTATAAAGACGTTGCATTAATCGTCTTAGCAAATGACCCGTCCTATGAGTACACAATGATGTGTATAAAGTGCGCGGTTAATGGACTTCTATTGACCGAAACAACATATGATCATTTGATATCCTCTGTTGAGAAGGTATTAACTGGTGACTTCGTATACGATAAACAATTACTCAAAGACGAGCTGGGGCATTTTGCTACAATACGTTTTTCGAGAATGGAAAAAAAAGTGATTTATTATTTAACGAATGAGTACAGCAACAAAAAGATTGCACAGAAGATGAATTTAAATGAGGGGACCGTACGCAATTACATAAGCAGCATATATAGTAAGATTGGAATTCACAATCGAAAGGACGCGATTCCTTTATTGGTTAAATGGATGGAGTCAAAAATGGTTAAAAGTACGTAACTTACACTATTTGGTATATAATCTTAACAGTTGTATAGTTTTTGTATAGGAAAGACCTATAACGTTAGTTTATGTTTATCGTTTAACAGCTATCCTGTTGTGAATCTCATATTAAAAAAAGGGGTGAGTACGTTGGACTTTGAAGTAGATCGTGTTACTTCACTTACATTTAGAGAAGAAAGAGCACTAACTTCGTTAGAGGTTATTGCCAAATTAGAGGCAATAAGTGCCCTAATGGTCAATGCGGATGGGTACTATTCAATTAAAGTAGAAATTACTGAAGAAACAGTTGGCTAAAACGTTTATCTAAACTTACAATCAATTAACGGATTATAGGAGGGCACTCCTTCATGAAAGTCATTTTAATAGACAATGAACCTTTAGAACTTTCATATTTAGAGAAGCAGCTTATGGAGGTTGGGAAATTTACTGTGCTCGAAACCTATTATTCTGTGTCAAAGGCTGTCAAGGCAATTGATCGTGATCCGCCTGATTTGATTTTCCTTGATGTTGAAATTGGCGGTAGAAATGGGCTCGATTTAACAGAACAGGTCCAATTGAAGCATCCCCATATTAAAATCGTGTTTGTGACAGCATTTAAAGAACATGCTGTAAAAGCATTTGAATTAAACGCTGTAGACTATATCATGAAGCCTGTTACACTCGATAGACTACGTAAAACCATTAATCGAGTCATGAAAGTAAAAAAACAGGCACCATCAACTAAGCAATCGTTAATAAAGTGCATGCCTTCGTTTGAGTTAATTAGTGATGGAGTACCATTAAATGTTCAGTGGCGTACAACCAAAGCAAAAGAATTATTCCTGTTTTTGTTGCATTATCAAGGTTCTTTAGTAAAGAAAGATTTAATCATTGAAGTATTGTGGCCAGACTTTGAAATTAAGAAAGCATACACACAATTATATTCTACTATATACCTAGTACGAAAAACACTGATGGTTTTTCCTTCACTTATAATAAAAAGTGTAGAAGACCACTATCAATTATTGCTTGGCGAAGTTAAAGTTGACACGATCGAGTGGGAAAAAACGGTTAAACATTTGCCTTATCTTACCTCAAAAACGTTGAAAGACTTCCAGTTTGTACTAGATGGATATAAAGGGGATTATTTAAGTAGGGAAGGGTATCTGTGGGCGGAAAATGAAAGAGAACGACTCAAGAATTTTTGGTACATGACAGCTACAAAAGTAGGGCGTTTTCTTTTTTCTATTAAAAATTACGAAGATTCCATTACTTTATTCTTACGTATTCAGACAATGTACCCGTATATTGAAGAAAGTTATTTTACGCTTATGAAGTTATATGATCAATTAAAAGATTCATATAACGTTGAATATCAGTATCGGCTCCTTAAAAATATGCTACAAGAGGAAGTTCAAGTCTATCCTTCTCATGTAGTCACAGAATGGTACAAGCAAAGAAAAAAGAAACGAGCGATAAATAATGGAAGCGTCTCCAGATGATTAAAAAGGAATCCCATATACTTGTTTGAGATAGATAGTTACTAAGTTCGGAGTAATTCACACTATACACGTTCAAGAACGAGCAATTAAAAACGTCGTGAAAATAGAAATACGCTCCAAATGACTTTTGGAGCGTTCTTTTTAATTGTAAGTAGAAGCCTCTTTTACCCATAAAGACCAGCAAACAAATAGACTTCTGTATAGGATTCCACATGTGCGACTTTCTTTTAAACCAAATGAATCGAATAACGTACAAGATACTTGTTTAACTCGATTAGCAAATCATCTTTTGAAGGAAAATGATATACAAAGGCTCCCTTGCTAATGTTTGCTTAAGCCGTTATCGGCAATCAATTCAACTGTTGCTTTAAAGATTAAATCATTTTTATCAAAAACTCTATCCTATTTACATCTTCCTTTCTTATTAATCCCAACTGGTCTGTATTTGTTTTAAATGAGTGATCAATGGCGTCAAATGGAAAAAGGAGAAGGGGGGAGAGCAACCTCAGGTTCTGTTTCAACAGATCCCAAGGTCTTAATTTCTAAGGAATTATAACTTCAAATGGTTCAAATGAGACACTGGCATTTACGTTATCCGTATCATCTTCTGTTACATCATCCTCTGTAATTGCATTTAATACCGGCGTTATATGCAACGATTTAACCGATGCGTCTAATGCATTAAATCGAGCCTCTCCTGATAAAATCCAATTTCCATCTTCAATAGCACTACTCGTTTTTCCGGAGGAAGGCGAAATAAATTTGCCGTCTTGATCTCGTAGCTTAAAATCAAAGGATTGATTGATTTCCTCTTGGTTTACAACCGTATAGGTAAGGTTTGTTGCGGACTTGCTTAAAGTCAAAGCGTGTACCTCGAGTTCAATTCCACTAACCTCCTGATCGTAGTTCACTGCTAATTCTGTATAATCTAGTTGCTTAATTGGTGTAGAGAAAAAGAAGGAATCACCATTGTCTAGATCCCAAACGATACCAAGATCGAATGCTTCTGGTATTTCTTCATCCTGTCGAACCTCGAATTCGTAACGAACGATATGCTTGTTTGGATCACCAGTTGAAGAACTTCCGCCCCCGCTAACTTCAGTAAATTCTTTCTCGTTAATTACTAGAGACAGAGTCCGCATTTGATAATCTTCTTCTTTAAGCGTTTGTTCAGATTCAATGGTAAACAATAATGAGAAATGAGTTTGATCATAAAGTGCTTCATTTAACGTAATTGAAACATCTCCAATTGTTTGTGGCTGAAGGAGAGGAGTTGTTAACCCGTTCTCACTTGCTTTTTTAAGGCGCTCATCTTGAGAGACGGTAAAGACAGATCCTAGAACTGGAATCCGTGAGAGCTCATGAGTCATTGTTGGTGAGAGGTAAGCTGTTCCGAGCAGTAGACCAATTGCTGCGGCTAATACACTTAACCCATATACGATAGGCTTATGAATGTGAGCTCTTGCCTTCTTTTGTTTGCCATTTGTGATTCCTTTAATAATGGCTTGCTTAACCTCTCTTTTTAATTCCTCACCTGATAAGCGTTTCTTCATGAATCTGTTTGCTCCTTTCAATATGCGTTTTCATCCGCTTTCTCGCACGACGCAAATACGATTTAATCGTCGATTCGTTTTTCTTCATAACAAGCGCCACTTCTTTTATTGATAAGTTGTGGTAATAATGGAGTATGATTGCAGATTGGTATTTGCCGTCTAAGTTTTCAATTGCTGCAGTAAGCGTTCTATGTTCCGTATGGTAATTTTCTTGGGAATGGTTTAGTTTTCGTGTAATATCATTTCCTTCATAGGGGATCGTTTTGTTCTTTTTCTTCAATAACTTGTAGCATTCCCGTATCAAAATCTTTGTGATCCATGTCATGACGTATGCTGGTTGTTTTAGTTTGTAGATCGAAAGAAACGTCTTGCAGCATGCTTCTTGAATGGCATCTAAAGCATCTTCATGATTATAAGTGTATTTGAGAGCGGTGCAATAAAGCTTATCGTACTGGGATGTAAGCAAAGCCTCTAAGGCTTTTGAATCTCCACTGCTCGCTTGCCGAGCGAGTGTCTCTAATTCAGTCATTGTTGTTCCTCCCTCTTACTACTTAGAGCAAATAAAGTGTACGAAAGGTTGCAGGTTTGTTTTTTGTTTTATTCTATTGAAAATCAGAATATAAGAGTTCTCTTCATAATTCATGTTACTAGAGTCATCTACTCGGTTTCGCATACAATAAAGAGTGAAAATTCAAACTTTTTTAGGGGGTGTTTATGCATCATACTCATGAGTATTCGGTTTCGGTGAAGGCCCATGCAAAGCCTGCGGTTGAAATGGCTGTCCATTGTATGGGCTAGGAATTCCTCCTCATTTGCTTTGGTGCTATTTCCTATCATGCGGTTTTGCTGCCTTATTTGGAAAAAGATAAAATAAGGAGCTGGGCAGAATGGCTTATAAGAGTGCTTCCATCGTATTACCAAAAAAATTAATAAAAGAAATTCAAAAAGATGTCCAAGGTGAAACAATCTATATACCTAAGAAAGAAACAGCTTATTATCAGTGGGGTGAACGTTCGGGAACAAAAGCATTTATTCATAAACGTAACGCTGCGATGAAACAAGCTTTTTCTGAAGAGATCTCAATCGAACAATTGGCAGCCCGACATCACTTGGCGGTCGAAACGATAAAAAAGATTGTTTCCGTCAAAAAATGTTAAAGCGCTCTTCAGCGGAGCTTTTGGTTATGTCAAAAATGATTCTCATTTGTTTGTGGTCTATCGTGGGCTTTTCTTTTTCGTTAACTTAATAGAGAAGAGAAAGGAGAACGTTTATGTTAGTAGGACATACCGTTTATTTACGACCACTTAAAGAAGAGGATCCCCCTAGCATTTTTTCTGGTTTGCAAGATGAAGAAGCATTACATGACCGCAACTCGTAAGATCCTTACGAAAGAAGAAGTGATTGCAGCGGTACGTCGATTTGAGCAGGACACGACCCGTCATGATTTCGCCATTTGTTTAGTGGAAAGTGGTGTGATAATTGGAGATTTGGCCATTACAGAAATCGATTTAGACAATAACAAAGCCATGTGTCGAATTGCTATGCATCACAAAAAAATACTATGGCAACGGATACGGGACTGAGGCAACACTGCTTGCTCAACAAATCGTTTTTGAGCAGCTTCAATTAAATCGCTTAGAATTGCAAGTGTATTCCCTAATCCTAGAGCAATCGCAGCTTATAAGAAAGCTGGTTTTCGTCAAGAAGGTGTATTGAGGCAAACGTTGTATATGAATAATGTCTATTCGGATGAGATCATAATGAGTGTGTTGTATGAAGACTATATGAAAAAGCAGTAGGCGTTTTCTATGTCTACTGCATTTATTCATGAAAGCGTTATTCATTGCTTATGAATGCCCAATTTACTAGACTAATAAGAAGAAACAAAGAGATTATATAAATAAAGCACAAGAAAGGGGAAACGATGAGAAAACTTTTTAAAAATGCAACGATCCTTACACTTGATAAGAAACTAGGGAGCTATGAAAAATCCGATTTGCTTGTAAACGGCTCTAAGATTGAGGCGATCGGTCACGATTTAAATACAGACAATTGCGAAGTAATCGATGCAACAAATCGAATCATTATGCCTGGATTTGTTGATTCTCATAGACATACGTGGGAATCACTTATTCGAAATATTGGAACCGACTGGTCATTGCAGACGTATTTGGGGGAAATCTATTATGGCAACTACGGATCACTTAGGCGACCACAAGATGACTACATCGGAAACTTGCTAGGAGCGCTTGAAGCTCTGGATGCAGGGGTGACTACCTTGCTGGACTGGTCGATGATTATTTCACCTGACCATACACATGAAATGATTAGAGGTCTTGAAGACGCAGGGATTCGAGCGGTCTTTGCTCACGGTTGTCCTGGAGATGCGGAGTATTGGAACAACAACAGCACACTTGATAATGCAGAAGATGTACGGAAAGCAAAAGTGCGTTATTTTTCATCGGAAGACCAATTATTGACAATGGGTTTGGCGATTCGAGGACCGGAATTTAGCGCATGGGAAACGAGTGTGAAAGAAATTGAGCTAGCAAGAGAACTGAACGCGGTTTGCAGCATGCACTTAGGGTTTGGAATATGGGGGCATCCTTCTCAATCAATTACACGACTAAATGAAGCAAACTTACTAGGTCGAAATGTAAACTTTGCTCATGCAAATGCCGTTCGTCCAGAAGAGATTAAGTTACTCGCTGAAAAGGGTGGTAGCATCTCCGTCACACCAGAAATTGAAATGATGATGGGTCACGGCTATCCCGCAACAGGATTAGCCCGGGAAAATGGATTAAATGTTGCTCTAGGTGTCGATGTAGTGACATCAACTGGTGGAGACATGTTTACCCAAATGAAATTTGCGCTGCAAGCAGAGCGTGCACGAGTGAACCAGCAGTTGTTAGACGGAGGGGTAATGCCTGGTCCAGAGTTGCATATCGCTGCTGAAAGCATGCTAGAAGCCGCAACGATTGAAGGCGCAAAAGCATTAATGCTTGAGGATAAAATAGGATCTTTGACACCTGGTAAAGAAGCGGACTTTATTATGGTGCGTACCGATGATATTAATCTCTTTCCTGTCAATGATCCCATTGGGGTTGTGACCCAGTGTGCACACACAGGCAATGTTGATTCCGTGTACGTTGGCGGAAATGCGGTGAAACAAAACGGCAAGTTGCTTCATCATGATTTGCAGCAGCTGCGTAAATTAGCTGAAGAATCACGGAATCATTTGGTGAAAGAAAAGCAGAAGCAGTTTGCGTAAGCACATGCAAAAGAGCGTCTAAATAGACGCTCTTTATTGTATATTAACGAGTAACGATTGCTAAAATATGCTCAATATCTTGAGAGCTAAGAGATTCGTTTAACGTTGTATCGAGCGTGGAGCGGATCGAAGAAAGAAGCGTTTCACCAGATGCAGAAAGCTTAATGAATGTGCCGCGTTTGTCATCTTCGCAAATCGACCGCGTCACAATTTGTTCGCCCCTGTAGTCTTCCATACGAGAAACAAGCCTGGAGAGGGCGCTTTGACTAAGTCCTACTTTGGGGTGGAGTTCAGATAACCGCAGCTTATTTTGATCTGCTTGAGACAAAAAGTATAGCAAATAAAATTCATTTATATTTAATTGATATTGCTGTTGAAGTACGGAGTCTAACGCATTTGATAGCCGAGCGTAAAACTTAGCGTAATGGACCCATGAATCAATGAGATGATTAGGTTTCTCCAAAAAAATCCCCTGCCTTAAATAGCTTTATGACTATCTATAAGAATACTATATAATGGAAAAGGGTGCAATTTAGCGTAAACGATAAGTAGATTTGGCAAAGCATGTTGATTGACATCAATCCCCTATCTATATATAGTTGCATGTGCATACATTTTAAATCCATGGCGTATTTCCTTTTCTACTTCTTGTTTTAAGAAGAGAGGGAATCGGAAATACCAACTAGTGTCATATGCAATAGAGTAGAGTATTTGTATTTATTTTATATGCATGCGCATGCAAATCGAAGGAGGCAATTATGAAGAACACCTATAAACCACTGTTTGAACCTTTTACGTTTGCGTCTGGTGTGACGGTTGATAATCGAATAGTGATGGCGCCAATGACAACACAGTCATCGTTTGAAAATGGCATGGTCACGACAGATGAACATAATTATTACAAGCGCAGAGTAGAAGGGGTGGGATTTGTCCTAACTTCTTGCGCACAAGTACAGGAAAACGGAAAGTTTCCAGGGTCATTAAGTGCTGCTTCTGATAATCAGATTGAGAGCTTGACAAAACTTGCTAATACGATTAAGAGTAAAGGCACAAAAGCTGTTTTGCAAATCTTTCATGTCGGACGAATGGGCACAAGTGCATCGGTAGGTGAGCAGCCGGTAAGCGCAAGTGCCGTTGCAGCAGCGCGTGATGATGCCGAAACACCACGTGAATTAACGAATGCAGAGGTTCATGAGATGGTGAAATCGTTTGGCGAAGCAACTAGAAGAGCGATTCAAGCAGGTTTTGATGGGGTTGAAATTCATGGAGCCAATACGTATTTAATACAACAATTCTTCTCGCCACATTCCAACCGTAGATCTGATGAGTGGGGTGGAACTCTCGAAAAAAGAATGGCTTTCCCCCTTGCTGTCGTTAATGAAGTCAAAAAAACAATTTCGCAATATGCAACAAAACCATTTATGTGGGGATATCGCGTATCACCAGAAGAGCTTGAGGAACCTGGTATTACGTTAGCTGACACGATGCAATTGTTGAACAAACTGAAAGACAAGGGCCTTGATTATTTGCATATTTCCGTTGGTCATTTTGAGCAAACATCCATGCGTGATAAGAGTAGCGAAACACCTGTGTTAAAACTCATCCAAGATGATATTGGGAACGACATTCCAATCATTGGAGTAGGGATGGTAAAAACACCAGATGATGCTGTGAAAGCACTGAATATGGGCTTACCGTTAATCGCGCTTGGTCGAGAGTTACTAGTTGAACCAGATTGGATTAAGAAAGTAAAGAATGGTGAAGAAGATACGATCCGTACGGAAATTCGTTTAGAAGATCGTGAGGACTTGGCATTCCCAGATTCGATGTGGGAATATGTACAAAGTCGTCCGGGCTGGCTTCCGTTCGCCACTAAATAAGTGAAAAAGCAGTGAGGACTTAATGTCCCACTGCTTTTCTTTGTTAAGCGGCTTCTGATACTGAACCTGATTTTTTGTTGCCTTTACGCATCGATAGCAACACGACCGCTAAAGCAAGTAAAGCAAACACGCCACCGACTGTTGCATTCATTTCAACATACGCTCGTTCAATAACAACTCCACCAATCATAGAACCAAATGCGATTCCAAAATGCAGTGCAGAATTGTTTAAGCTTTGCTGGATATCAGAACTTTCTGGTGCAGAGGCAATTAAATAACTTTGCATCGCCGGTGTAATTGCCCAGCTTAACATGCTCCAGACCATCATCACTCCAATAAAGAGTGGCATAACACTCGTTGTAAATGGAATGGAAAAAATCGAAACAGAAAAGACGGAAATGACTCCAACAATTGTTTTCTTAGGACCAAAACGATCAGAGAGCATTCCACCAATGCCTCCTCCAATAATTGCGGCGATTCCAAAGATCAAATACATCATGCTAATCCAATTACCCTCGAGTCCAAGTGTCATTTGCAAAAACGGTGTTAAGTAGGCATAAAGAGTTAAGTGCCCTGCTAGAAAGAGAAAGGACGTTAATTGGATAAATACAATTTTGCTGTTTTTTAACGTCTTTAATTGTTCTTTTAATGGAATTCCAGGTTTTGGCGCTATTTCTTCCATAAAAAAGTAGACACATAAAAAAGAGATTGCTGTTAGGACGACAATAAATAAAAAGGGTGCGCGCCAACCAAAAGCATTGCCGAGCATTAATCCAAGAGGAACACCAAGAACGAGTGATGCACTTACGCCCATAAAGACGATTCCAATTGCCCTCGCTCGATATGGTTTTGAAACGATATTAGAAGCAATCGTCACACATAGAGAAATAAGCAAAGCGGCACTCATTGCTGATATCACACGAGCAAGTAGTAGCATGGCATAACCAGTGCTTGCGACTGCTACGACATTCGCAAAAAAGAACACAAGTAACGTAATCAGCGTTAGCTTCTTGCGCTCGACTTTTGCGGTTGCTGATAAAAGAATCGGACCTGATACGGCAAAAACAAAAGAAAAAATAGAAATTAAAAGACCCACTTGTCCAAGAGTGACATTTAAGTCTAATGCGACTAAATGGAGAATGCCTCCTAGAATTAATTCAACTAAGCCAACGACAAAGGAAACAATCGTTAGTAAATAAACACGTTTATCCATAAAACACCTCGTTGTTGATTTTGTTACCACTAAGAGAGTAACATTATTTTTTTCTTGGAACAAGTGGAAATTAGTCGGGCATTTGGTCTATGCTAGGAAAAGAATATGTGCAGAAGAGGGGATTCGATGCTCCAGCAATTTGGGTTTACGCAATATGAAAGTCAAGTGTATACATCACTTATTACGATTAACAAAGCACTTGATCCAACGGCCATCGTGAAGCGTTCTGGTGTGCCACGCACGAAGGTATATGAAGTATTAAAAAACCTAGTGGAAAAAGGAATTGTACTTGAGGCAACGGTTGAGAAGAAGCGACAGTATACAGCCTTGCCGATGGAAGCGATGATTGAAAAATTAAAAGCTAATTTTGATGCGAATATAGAAGAATTAAAAAAAATTGAAGTTGCGGAAATGGAAATCGACGACCGGGTTTGGACGTTAAAAGAGAACCAATCAATTGCTTCTGTAATGAAAGAGTTAACCGATGAAGCGACGAAATCCATTTTCATTTCTGCCTGGTCCGATGATTTGCAGCATTATTTATCAGTGCTTGAAGCAAAAGAAGAAGCTGGTATGGATGTTGTGGTTCATGCGATTGGTGAAGTTCAAACAAGGATTAAAAAAGTATCGACGCTTATTCCAAACCAAAGTCATGAGACACTTGAACGGAGTCGAATTTTGATCGTTGATGAGAAGGAAATGGTTTTTGCAGGAATGGAGGAGGGGAGTTGGCAGGCAATTCGAACTCAGTCACCTCCTCTCGTGAAGTTTTTTACAGAATTCTTTTACCACGATGTTGCGTTAACAAAAATTACACAACGGTACCAGAACATTGTGATGCAAGATGAAGACATTAAGGACATGCTATTAAAGCTACGTTACTAGGCAGATGTTTTGAATCAATGAATCGCGGCAATTAAATGAGTGCGGGCATGATTCAGAGCATAAGGAGGACTTAGTGAATGAGTATAAAAATAAAAAACAAACTTGGTTTTGGTACAGCACCTCTTGGAAATATGTTTCGGGATATCCCAGAGGAGGAGGCTCAAGCAACCATTCAATCAGCGTGGGATCAGGGTATCCGCTATTTTGATACGGCGCCATTATACGGAGCAGGATTATCGGAAATTCGTTTAGGAGATGCCTTATCGAAATACAATCGTGATGACTACGTACTTAGCACAAAGGTTGGGCGTGTTATTTCTGACCTGAAGGAAGAAAAAGAAGGGTTGTTCCAAAGTGGGCGCAAAAACAAAGTCATTGATGACTATACGGCAGATGCAACGTTGCGGTCCATTGAGCAAAGTCTTGAACGGTTAAAAACAGATCGTCTTGATATTGTCTATGTACATGACATCTCACCTGATTTCCATGGCGATGAATGGATTTCTAAATTTGATGAAGCGAGAAAAGGTGCTTTCCAAGTCCTTGCACGATTAAAAGAAGAAGGAGTTATCAAGGCTTGGGGCCTGGGTGTGAATACAACCATTCCGATTGAACTTGTGATTGGTTTGGAAGAAGCTCACCCTAATTTAAGCTTATCAGCAACTCAATACACGCTCATGCAGCATGAGCACGCTCTAGAGCGTATGATGCCGAATGCACAAGAAAAAGGCATGGGTATTATTGTTGGAGCACCATTTAATTCAGGAGCATTGCTTGGTGGATCTTATTTCGATTATGCAGAAGCAACACCCGCTGTTAAAGCACATGTACAAAGTTTAAAAGAAAGTGCCAAACGTCATAATGTCAGTTTAAAAGCAGCGGCACTGCAATTCTCAACGGCACATCCAGCCGTTGAAGCAGTTATTCCAGGTTCAACGCGACCGGAACGAATAAAAGAAGATGTGGCGGCGATGGCAGAGACGATTCCAACGTCATTTTGGCAAGAACTTATTGAAAAAAAACTGCTCTCACCAAAAGCACCATTACCAAATTAAAACAAGAAAAGCCGAGATCTAGGTCTTGGCTTTTTTTGTTTATATACAGCTTTAGTCATAAACAAGCAGACATGCCACATACGTTGTTATAAATGAAATCAATGTGTGGAGGGTACGTTATGGATGAAAACAAGAAGGCAAATGATGGGTGGTTTTAGTTATCTGAAATGAAACCACTTATAAAAAAAACGCCGATAAAGAGAGTGGAGACAAAGTCGACAGAGGCTCAAAGAGCGGCGAAGCACAAGCAAACGAAGAAGGTAGAAAAAAAAGATGAAAGAATTAACAGCCAACGTAAGGTTAAATCGGTTGCTTCCTCTGAATTACAGTCCGTGTTAAAAAATAATGCAGTGAAAGAAGTGCTACCAACTTCTGAAAAGAGGGAGGAGGTGTCGAACGTAGAAAAAGGGCAAACGATTAAAGAAACAAAAAAGGGAAAGGCTCAAGAAAGACAAAATGCAAGCAAGTATAAGGAAGATATGCCTGGAGAGCTTCATGCACAAACAGTCGGTAAACGAGGACCCGTTTTAGAACAAGATAGTGTCATGCGTGAAACGTTGGAAACGTTTATCCATGAAAAGATTCTGGAGCGTCCGGTTCATGTTAAGGGATTTGGTGCTTTTGGCTATTTTGAGACGATCCATTCAATGAGTGATTACACAAAACTTTCATTCTTACAACAACCAGGCGAACAAGTCCCTGTCGCTGTCCGCCAGCGGTCAGCACGAAGGGAACACCGGATACATCGCGCAATGTTCGAGGTTTCTCAACGAAATTTTATACGAACGATGGGGTTTTTGATCTTGTCTTTAACCACATACCTGTTTTTTCCGTTCGGGATGCGATTCGATTTCCAGAAGCCATTAAGGCTTTTTTGCCATCGCCTAAAAACAATTTAATCGATCCAGAACGATTCTGGAATTTCGTAGCGAGTGCGCCAGAATCGACTCACTTTGTTGTGAGACTCTATTCAAATACCGGCACAGTGAAAAGTTTACGTCACATTTCTGGACATAGTGTAAACACATATGTCTGGCGGAATGCCGAAGGAAAGCGTCATTATGTGAAATACCGATGGGTGCCATTCGCTGGAGAGGAATGTATTGACATAAAAGAAGCGACTAAACTAGCAGGGGAGAATCCAGATATTGCCGGGCAAGATTTATATAATACGATAGCGGCTGGAAAGAGTGTTCAATACGATCTTTATGTTCAGGTGATGAATCCAAGCGATGAGGCGAAGCTCCCTTATGATCCGTTAGACGACACAAAAGTATGGAGTGAGCACCAGTATCCATTAAGGCCAGTAGGGAGAATGGTGCTTAATCAAAATCCAGATCTCTTTATGGAAGAAGTTGAAAAAATTGCTTTTTCGCCTTCAAATCTATTAGAGGGAGCGGAACTATCTTATGATAAAATGCTCCAAGGTCGAGCGAATATTTATTCCGATTCCCAACGTCGCCGCATTGGACCCGAATTCAGGAAAGTGCCAGTGAATCATCAAGTGAATTGGACACCGGCGAATCTAGTCAGTAGCGGAAACGATAGATATGTAGAAGGCACACTCCAGCGTTCAGACATCCCGAAGGAAGATGACTTTACCCAAGCGGGAGAATATTATGATTCGCTTACTATGACAGAAAGGGAGGACCTTGTCCAGAACCTTGCAGCAGATTTAGCTGGCATTTCAATAGATACGCGATCGATTGTACTCACTTATTTAACAAAGGCCTCACATGAATTAGCTACACGAGTTAAACATGCGATTGCAATGGAGGAAGAAAAAGCGTGAGATAGAAAACTCTATCTCACGCTTCTTTTAAGATAATCTTTTTAAATACCAAGCATCCATTGCAGAGTGCTCTGAACCAGAAATTGGTTCAGGTAGAGGTTTAAACTCAAAACGTTCATACAAGGAGCTAGCAGCGGTTAAGCTGTGATGAGTTTCCAAGTAGCAATGGGAATAATGCTGGGAAGCGAATGTTAGTGCAACGTCCATTAACTTCTTTGATAACCCTTGCCCCTGTGCTTTTGGATGCAAATAGAGTTTCTGTAACTCACAAATCCCTTTCTTTTTATCAAAAGGTGCAATACCGATCCCCCCAACAACCTCACCATTTTGTATGGCAACCCAATAACTTGCTTCATCAATAGATGCGTAATACTCCGCGAGGCTTCCTAGTTGAGGGTCGGTGTAAGCAGTCCCTTTACGATCTAAATTAAGCGCTTCAAGTGAACGTTTAATAAGAGATTCGATATGCATATTATCCTTTGGTTCTATTGTACGAATGATCATATTGTCTCTCCTTTTTACACTATGAAACTAGCTTAATCATGTTTGCTCGAATATTCAATATAAAAATATGCTAAGATAAAAAAAGGAAAGTCGATTTTGACTAAAGGGAGCGAATGAGTAGAAAAATGTTAAACATACGAATTGCAACGACAGAAGATCAAACATATATCGTCGAATCTCATTCACAGATCTATAAAAAAGAAAGAAACTTTGATGAATCGTTTAAAGAATTTATTGAAGCATCCGTATCTAACATTTTTTCTCCAGATTATGCGGGAGAGGTTTGGCTGCTTGAAAAAGAAAGCACCCCTTGCGGTTCAATTGCTGTCAGTTTATTAAGTCAAGATGTTGCCCAACTGCGCCTATTCTTAATTGAACCAAGTGGTCGTGGGCAAGGCGGTGCAAAACAGTTAATGGATCAAGCGATTGATTACGCAAAAGATCAAGGTGTGAGTGAAATGATCTTATGGACTTCATCAAACCAAGAAGCCGCTAGAACCATTTACGAAAAGTACGGATTTGTTTTAACTGAATCAAAAACAAGCTTTCTCTCAAAGCAATACGTAGAAGAAGAAAAGTGGACAATGGCATTAAAAAAAGAGGTTCGTACATAAAGAGAGCTTTTCCAATCGAAAAGCTCTTCTTTACTGTTCTGGAAAGTTAATGAATGAGCGGCATGGTTAAGTGAGGGTGTGAACCTTAAAAGGTGATCGATTTTTTGATAATCAAGTTATCGGTTGCTTTTCTTCAACGCATCCATCTTTAAATGGGAATCCTTAGTATTACATTTCTTTAAATGACTTCACCTCGTATCACCTCCCTATATGATTGGACAGATGCCAATGGAACTCCTTTACGTGTCGTAGATCGAGTGATCTCCTCCTCTAAGATAGAAATTATTAATCATTTAAGAGTGATTTATCAAGATAAGATTATTCTGTATAGTTGGGTATATGAATAATTTGAGTGTCAATAGAATTGAGGAGATAAATGATGCATATTAGGAATTCGGCAAAAGCAATTATTATTAAGGAAGATAAGGTGTTATTAACGAAAAATCAAGATAACGAAGGGTACTTCTATCTTTTTCCAGGCGGTGGTCAAGAACATGGAGAAACCCTCCATCAAGCCCTCCGAAGAGAATGTCTAGAGGAAGTAGGGTATGAAGTGGAAGTAAATGAATTGCTTCATATTCGAGAATATATAGGGAAAAACCATGAATATGCTTCATTTGATTTTAATGTGCATCAAATTGAATATTATTTTTGTGTGCACGATCAGATGAGAAGCAACAGCAAGTACCAAAAAATCCAGATAAACATCAAGTTGGTGCGGAATGGGTAAAAATAACGGACTTGCTTTCCTATCGAATTTATCCAAAAGAATTGAGCGTGTATGTGACCAAACATTTGAAAGGCGAAACGTCCTCAGTTTATTTGGGAGATATAAATTAATAAGCCATTCACGGTATGTGATGTGATAAATGAATGATACACAGGTTTAAGCAACAATGATGAACATTGTTGCTTAACTAGTGAATGAAAGAGGAGGTTCGTTTTTTTCCATAACTGCAAAATAGTTGTTTTCATCATCAGAAAAGTTGAAAACCCTTCCTGATGGCATCGAAACAATTTCTCCAACGGTTACATATTGCTTTGTTAAATGGGTATATAGGCGATCAAGATCTGTTGTAAAGAACATGAGCGACGGGGTGCCTACGTTCAATTCTGGCTGCATCTTGGCAATTAGTTGTTTATTATGAAGGATGATGTTTGTGCTGGCTTCTTTCGTTGGTGCAAGCTCAACCCATCTCATTCCTTCACCGTTATTTTCATCTGAAACAACATGAAACCCTACTTTTTTAGTCCAAAAATCTATGGCTTCTTCTTGATTGTTCACATATAGCATGACTTGTCCAAGTTTAGTAATCACGTTAGTATCTCCTTTAAATATGAAATGGGCGTACAGCTTCTCCATGTAAGTATTCGCGTATCCTGGAATTAAACCAGAGGAATGTGCTTACTGAAGCGTTTAATGCTTGTTCATAGAACTGAATAGCATCTTTGGCATTGCCATTCATCATTAAATAGGGAATGAGTTTAACTGACATTGTTTTTCCTCCTTCATATTCTTATTTATGCTCATTATATCAAACAGTAATTGGTTCCATTTCTTATCAATTGCTATTAATCGAAGGATAAGCTCGTTAACAAAAAGTCCGAATCAATCGTTAGAATTGAAGGAATGTTGTGTATGATAATAAAAAAAGGGTGATGTTATGTCCATTATTCATGTGAAAAACAATCAACTGGAATCACGAATCGATGAAGTCATTCATATTCAATTTAAACAATTACATCCTAATCAAATGTATAAAATTATCTTACGACGGCGTGCGGTCACGAAGACACAGATCATTTATAGAGAATCATGGGCTAACTTTACTTCAAGTCTAGAAGGAACAATTGATGTAACAAATCAAAAACCTGTAGCTGGTTCGTACGATACGGTTAATGCAATGGGTTTGTTTTGGTCAATGGACGTTATAAAGAAAGAAGAGAATAAAGGCGAACCCTATATAAAATTAGCTCCTCATCAATTTGAATTATCGATTGAATTAAATGATCAAGTAATTGAACGGAAATTCTTAACAAAACGTTGGTATGACAATGAAATGAAGAGAAAAGAAGTCAATGAGGGGGGTGTCATTGGATCGTATTTCTATCATCAAGGTCAAGAAAGCCGACCAACGGTTATTGTCCTTTCAGGTTCAGAAGGAGGCATCTATGAATTCGTTGCGGGACCACTCGCTTCAGGTGGATTTAATGTATTAGCAATTGCTTACTTTGGCGTTGAAGGAACAACAGATCGATTAGTGAATATTCCATTGGAGCGAGTCGAGGACGCCATAAAGTGGTTAATAAAACAAGATGAATCAAATAAAATATGGATTGGGGTTCATGGGACATCCCGTGGAAGTGAGATTGCGCTATGGTCAGCGGTATTGTTTGATGAAGTGAAAGCGGTTGTTTCAATGAATGGATCAGGTATTGCATTTTCCGGAATTGTTCCTTGGACAGATGATTTGAAGTTACCACCTGCTTGGTTATATAAAGGAGAGTCTCTGCCATATGCATCGCCTAACAATCCTGTTCATGTCGCGCTTTCATGCAAAGCGCTTTATCAAAAAGGGAAAAATGGAGCACTAGATTGGTACGATGCACTCTATAATGATGAGCTCTATCGGAAAGAAGCAACCATCCCAATTGAAGCGACAAAAAAAGATATTTTGTTTATATCTGGTGCATCGGATCAGATGTTTCGTTCGTCTTTGTTTTCTTCTGTGAGTCGATCAAAGTGGATCAAACAAATCAATTATGAAGGCGCAGGTCATGAAATAGGTATTCCACATGTGCCCATTTATGCAAATAAGTTTACAGGTGGTACGAAAGAAGCTACTTATAAGGCTAGTTTTGATTCATGGGAAAAAATGAAAGAATGGTTTATTTTAAGTTATCAAAATCGGTTGAGAACCAAATGATATAAAACGTTCCGATAAACGAAAAAATCATTAACATAATGTTGATGTTTCACAACCTTTTAATCTTTTTCATCGTCGTTAGCAAATAAATTGCGTTACAATGAGATGCATGCTTTTGGACGAACTTGAAGGAGATTACATCTGTGAAATATATGAAAATACTTATTGGGCTTTTATTATGTATGGTCTTTGTAATCGGGGGCATTTATTTATATGCTCGTTTTATTGAACCGAAGCGTTTAGATATAACTAGCCATCACATTTCAAGTGAATCAATTGGAGAAGAGCTGGATGGTTTTAAAATTATTCAATTTAGTGACACTCATATTGGAGAAGATTATTCGATTGAACAACTGGATGAGCTCGTTCAGCGTATAAACGAAGTAGAACCAGACTTAATCGTTTTTACTGGGGATTTAATTGAAGACTCAAGCGACTTTGATAAGGAAGATAAAGTGGCGGAGTCGCTTAGCCGCCTGCAAGCACCTTATGGGACTTATGCTATTTCTGGAAACCGGGAAGTTGGTGGTGCTGGGATATCACCGTATGAAGGTATTTTAGCTAAGGCAGGGATTAATTTTCTAAGGAATGAGTCGATTACGATTGATGTAAATGGCGAGTCTTTAGTTATAGTCGGACTTGATGATTATATGTTAGGAGAACCACAACCAGAGTCGGCTTTTGCGGGAGTGGCTGCGGAAGATTTCACAGTCACACTCGTGCATGAGCCTGATGTTGTTGAGGATTTAAAATCCTATCCGTTTGACTTGCAGTTATCAGGTCATAGTCACGGTGGGCAGGTTCGACTTCCGATAATTGGTGACCTCTACACACCTCCGCTAGCGGAAAAATATCCTGTCGGACGCTATGAAATCGAAGGGGGCATTAAGCCAATCACGTTATACGTGAATCGTGGCATTGGAATGGCAAGAGTGCCTTATCGATTCTTGAGTATACCAGAAGTAAGCGTGTTTACGCTTGAGAGTGAACAAGATTAAACAGGTGGGAAAGGGGTTTACATCGTCATTTATCATTAGACCTGAAGTTCTTTATCTGAGAGATAGAAGTACTTAGATGGCTGTTGTCAGCCATCTTTTATTATAAAACGAAAATAGGCGAATGTCTGTTTCTATCGTGCGCAAGTCATGGTAGAATGAAAAAAAGAAAATAGGAGCGGAAATAATAAGGAAAGGGAGGAATGAAAAATGCAAGATCAAGAGATTCTACAGCTCATATTGGACAAGCTGACGGGTGTAGAAGGCAAAGTTAACGGTTTAGTGAAGAGGTTTGATGGATTAGAGCAGAGGTTTGATGGATTAGAGCAGAGGATTGATGGATTAGAGCAGAGGATTGATGGTTTAGAGAAAAAGTTTAGTGGATTAGAAAAAAAGTTTAGTGGATTAGAAACAAGGTTTGATCGGTTAGAGACTGAAATGAAGGAAGTAAAAGAAGAGCAGGTCATGATTAAGCAAGCCGTCTTCGAAACAAACGAGCGTGTGAAACAATTGGTAGAAAACCAGAAATCGATCTTTGAAATTTTAGGGGACCATGAAGTAGCAATTCGGACCTTAAGACGAAAGCCCGTTTAAGATAATTTATAATTTCATCGATCACTAGGTTTCTTCAGCAAAAGGAAGAGACCTTTTTTTGTGTTCAAGGAATCTAGTAGTGCTAAAGCAGCTGTACAACCGTGTACAGCTGCTTTATGTTTACCGTTTTTGCAACAAATCATCGTGTATTTTTGTTGCTTCTGGCACACGTACAGCCGTGACATAGCGATCGCGCCAGTAATTGCTCGCAGCGAAATTGGTTACTGTTACACCTTGTGATAAAGTAACGTGGACAACCCGGTCTTCGGAAATGTAAATTGCTGGATTGAGTGTATTCCCCTCGAAGAAAACAATGTCCCCTGGACGTACGTCCTCACGGGCAATTTCATCTCCATGCTCGAGTTGACCGCTCGCGTAGCGAGGTAGTTCAATGCCGTAACTTTCCCGGAACGCGTATTGAATAAATCCGGCCGTATCAAAACCTTCTGGTGTTACTCCACCTTGCTTATATGGAACTTCCCCTACATATTTGGTTGCGACTGAAACAACAGGAACTTCGGCTTCAAGTGTTAAGTCATTGAATCGACGAACCCCGGCAAATTGTTCTTGCCAATACGTTGATGTTAAGTGTCCGATTGTGACCGATTCAGAGCGGCTTGCATGAATGAATTGGTTATTACCAGCGTAAATGCCGTTATGGGAGATACCAGGTTTGTATGTATCTTTAAAAAAGACTACATCACCGGGTTGGATGTCTTCTAACTCGATTTCTTCTCCAACTAACCATTGTTCTTCAGCGGACCTGGGCAAAAATATTCCCATTTGGCGAAAAACATAATTGGTTAGGCCGGAGCAATCAAAACCAATTTCTGGATCAGCTTCACCAAAAATATATGGAATCCCAATGTATTTCGCGGCTTCTTGTACAAACGGATCTAAAGAAAGTGCTGGTTCTTCCGTAATTCGTTTCGCTCCTAAGTAACGAGGGTTCCAATACGCGCTTGTTGATAGCTCTGTTGTAATGACACCTTTTGATTGAGTGACATGCAAGATTGTATCGTTCCCAGCGTAAATAGCGACATGAGTTGGGGTAGTTGAAGCACCAAAAAAGATTAAATCTCCTCGTTCTAATTCAGCTCTTTCCACACTTTCCCCTTGTTTCCATTGTTCACGGACGGTGCGAGGTAGTGGTGCATCCCAAGTTTCTTTCGTAACATATTGTACAAACCCGGATGGATCAAATCCTTGATCGGGTGTATTTCCTCCAAATTGATAAGGAGTGCCAAGGTACCGCTCTCCTGTTTCGACAAGTTCAGCTTCAGCCATTGAACAAAATACAGCTAGTTGCATAGCAACTAGTACACCTACAAATACTTTTTTCATAGTAAAAACCTCCCGTATGGAATATCGGCAGGAAAGAAGAGGGTTTTAGTGGAGATGTCTATTTTTTGTGTTGGGAAATATTATTAAATGGCTTATAACCATTGTTAAATAAGGTTTTTTGGTGATTGAAAAAATTATTATTTTTTTATGGATAAGGTATTCTGTATTTAAGTAAGAGATAATTAATTAAATAGGGGAATCATAAGACATGGTTATTTTGACCTTTTTAACGTTTGGTTTATCATTTTTTACCTTATCCATTTTTTTAGGGACTTTAGGTCTGTTTTATGATTGATAAGGAATGAGGTGAGAGATATCTTGAACGAGACAAAAGGTAATTCCTTTTTAAATTGTAGAATGCAACAGTTGTTCACTAAATCAATCGTTGCGACGAAGAGTAGTCTTTTTAGGGTTATGTAAAAACGATCACATGTTTTTACAACTTACTAGTTGCGCAAAAGAGAAGAGGGTGCTATAATTCGTAATCATTACGATTTGTGTCGTTGTTGAATGATACATAGACTCAAGTGCGTGTGTAAACAATGATTTAAAAGTGAGGTTTAGTAGGTGGCTAAAAAATCAAAAGTCGCAAAGGAATTAAAACGGCAGGAGCTTATTGAACGTTACGCTGAATGTCGTAAAGCGTTAAAAGAACAAGGTGATTACGTTGCGTTAGCCAAATTGCCACGTGATTCATCTCCAATAAGGCTCACTAGAAGATGCAGGGTTACTGGACGTCCGCGTGGTGTTTTGCGCGAGTTTGAGTTGTCTCGAATCACGTTTCGTGAACTCGCACATAAAGGGCAAATACCTGGAGTAAAAAAAGCAAGCTGGTAAGGAACATATTTTTTTGTCTTTTTTAAATCGGAATGATTACGAAAGGGGTTTGTTGTTTTGAAGAAATTAATGGCATCAGCAAGTGTAGCTGTCTTATTTTTGCAAGCTTGCTCAAACGCAGAAACAGATTCATCGAACGAGGCGAGTGGTGATGAGGGAGTAGGCGAGAAGCTTACGATTATGACGTCGATTTTTCCTTTAGAGGATTGGACAAAGAAAATTGGTGGAGACTATGTCGATGTTACAAATGTTGTCCCTGTTGGAGCCGATGCCCATTCTTATGAGCCTACACCTAATGAAATGATCTCGGTCGCTGAAGCAGACGCATTCATATACAATGGGGCTGGAATTGAAGCTTTTGCAGATAGCATTGTTGGTGCGGTTGAAAACCAAGATGTTATCGTTCTTGAGGCGAGTGGTGGGGTTGATTTAATCGAAGACAACCATGATCACGATCATGACCATGGAGACGACAATCATAGTCATAGTGATGATGATCACGATCATGATCATGAGCATGGCGATGGAGACGACCATAGTCACAGCGATGGTGATCACGATCATGACAACGCGGGCATCGCCTATATCGACGGTTTGAGCGATCACTATCATTCAGGTGATGAGGTTCGTTTAACCGTCCGTGAAGAGGAAGAAAGTAGCCATGACCACTGGCATTGGTATACGCTTGCGCCAGGTGCTGATCCAGCTGATGATGAGGCATGGGAGGTCGTGCCTGACAACGGCACAGATACGTATGAAGGAACGGCCGAAGAGGATGATCAACAAATACAGGCGAAGCTTTTTAATGATGACCATGACGTCATCGCCCAAAGTGAGCCGGTAACGATTGCGATTGATGACCATGACGACGCTCACGGTCATGGTCATTCTCATGGTGATTATGATCCACATGTATGGCTGGATCCAGTGTTATCAGTTGAGATGGCTGAAGAAATTAAAACGTTACTCGTAGAGCTAATGCCGGAACAAAAAGCGTATTTTGAAGAAAATTTCGAAACGTTAAAGACCGATTTTGAAGAACTAGACCAAAGCTTCCAAGAACTTGCAGAGCAAGCTGAAAAAGATACGTTTATTGTTTCTCACGCAGGTTATGGGTATTGGGAAAACCGTTATGGGCTCAATCAAATTGGTATCGCAGGTATTTCTCCGACGAGTGAACCTTCACAAAGTCAGTTAGTGAAAACTATTGAGCAAGCAGAAGAGCTAGGTCTTGAATATGTTCTTTTTGAACCAAATATTACACCTTCAGTCGCACAAACAGTGCAAAGTCATCTAGGAGCTGAAGCTCTACCCATTCATCCGTTAGAAGCGTTAACGGATGAAAATGTTGAAGCTGGAGTCGATTATTTTTCATTGATGCATGAGAACATAGAAACCCTCCGAACAGCTTTATCAGCTAATTAAATAAATAAAAAAAGAGCTTTGCAGTTTATCTGCAAAGCTTTTTGTAATGACCCTCAAACTCAATTGAGGGGGGAGACTCGGGATGGATGAATTACCGAGTTTTGGATGATTCCTGTGCCTGTTTTAAATACTACCATACTCATCGGATAAGTAAAGGATTATTTTCGGAGAAATTTTCGTTTAAATGAGTGAACGGTTTCACTCTTATTAAAATGCTAAGGATTAACC
The DNA here is from genome assembly GCF_002019705.1 of Shouchella patagoniensis. Classification (GTDB taxonomy): domain Bacteria; phylum Bacillota; class Bacilli; order Bacillales; family Bacillaceae_D; genus Shouchella; species Shouchella patagoniensis. The sequence continues at coordinate 4,416,390 of NZ_KV917377.1, forward strand.
TTGAATAGCTTGATTAATAAGTATTAATAGCGTTTTTAGATCAAATTTATCAAGCGCATATACAGAAACAGACGAACGAATTAATTGATTATTAGCGATGGTAGGATATAAATTCGCGTTGACTTATCGGAATTATGTGTTTTAATAAAAGTAGTTTCAAGAAATCAATTAATTTTACACAAAGCTCAGGGATAAAGAGGGAGGAAAAGCAATGAGGAAATGGAAAGTCGCTTTACCAGCAGTAGCCATTATAGGTTTTTTGGGAGCGTGCAACACGGAAATGACTGGAGATAGTAATGAGGAAGTGAATACTGATCCAGAAGAGCAACTCGTTGAAGCGAATGTGGTTGAGGATAAAAAAGTAGAGGCGAGTGATCCGACTTCATCTCCTGAATTGGCATTAAATCGGGGGAATACAGTCGTTGTTGGTTTGCAGGAACCTGGAGGCGTGTTCACGCCACATTTTAATACGAGTGGGTACGATGGCAATGTTCAAGCGGTTATGTTTCCGCCATTAATTGATATTAATGAAAATGGTGAACCTTTTGGACGATTGGCGGAAAGTTGGGAAGTGACGGATGATGAACTCACTTATACATATACATTACGTGACGAACTTAAGTTTGATAACGGTACAGACTTAACCGCGAATGACGTCGCTTTTACTGTCACTTTGCTTTACGACCCAAGTTATCCAGGAACGACGGATATTTCAGAAACGAATGTTGTTGGCGGGCTTGATTACAAAGAAGGTGATGCCGATGAGGTTTCAGGTATCAACGTTATTGATGATCAAACAATCGAGTTTACATTAGAGGAGCCAAATGCAAGAGCATTGACGATGCTTGGTGGAGTTGTCTTAAGCGAAGCGTATTACGGAGAAAACTATGAAAAAGGTGATTTGGATTATATTAGTGATTTCCATTTAAGCCCTGTAGGTGCGGGCCCATTTAAGTTTGAAGAGTACAATCCGGGTCAAGAAATTCGCTTTGAGTCAAATGAGCATTATTATAATGGAGAGCCAGAGGTTGATAGGTTTATCTACCGTACAACAGAGGGAGATTCTCAACAATTCTTCCAAACTGGAGAATTAGATTATAGTGGCTTTGCGGCAAATCAAGATAATTTCGATTTAATTGAATCAATGGGATTTGCCCATATCGATCTTTATACATCGTCGAACTATAGCTATGTTGCATTTAACCACGAATCCGAAAAATTTAAAGATCCTAATGTCCGCATAGCATTTAATCTCGGTCTCGATAGACAGTCTTATATTGACGCAAGATTCCAGGGATTTGCTCAACTTGCGAATGTGCCAGTTGCTCCGACTTCATGGGCATATACGGATGAAATCGAACCCTTTCCGTATGACCCTGATGAAGCAAAGCGCTTGCTTGATGAAGCTGGATGGGAAGAAGGTTCCGATGGTATTCGTGAAAAAGATGGTGAAAAGCTAACGGTTTACTTCTTCACGACTGATGGAAGTGGAGGAAATGATGTGTTTGTTACACTTGCTCAAGAAAATTATAAAGAAATTGGTGTCGATTTCCAAATTGAGCAAATGGACTTTAATGCGCTCCTTTCTCGTGTGGAAAATGGCGATCATGACCTAGTTTCGTTTTCAACAACGATGCAGCCTGATCCTCACATTGGCATACAAACCTTCCATTCCGGTCACACAGGCAACACATTTAGAGGTTATGAAAATGAAGAAGTGGATGTTTTAATCGATGCAACGGTTGCTGTAAGTGATCTCGAGGCACGTGCTGCTGCTTATCATGAGCTGTATGAGAAATTGCAAGAAGATCCACCTATGATTCTTTTAAATTACAACAAAGCACTCGCTGCAACAAATGCTCGTGTTGACGGCTTTGAACCAAATGGCTTCCGTGGCATTTCATTAAGTTTAGAACATTTAAACGTAAACGAAGTGGAGTAACCAGTAAGGTTTGAAATAAAGGAGGGTGGGACATTTGCGCCCTCCCTTTCTTATGGATGCTTACAGACGAGGCGAGGAGGCATTTTTATGAAAAGTTATTTTATGAGGCGAATCTTATATTTAATTCCCACGCTCATTGGGGCTTCGATTTTAATCTTTTTTTTGTATTCTTTAATTCCTGGCAATTTTATTGATACGGATCCTAATTTAACCGCAGAGCGAAAAGCGGAGTTGTATGCGTTATATGGTTTTGACCAACCAATTGTTATTCGGTATTTTATCTGGATCGGGAATTTGTTTCAAGGTGATTTAGGCTATTCTCTTCAGTTCCAACGGCCGGTGACTGAAGTACTTGGTAACTACATATGGAGTTCGTTTATTGTTGCTTTTGCCTCATTATTTCTTACTTGGGGGATTGCCATTGTTGTTGGTATTGTCTCTGCTACGAAGCAGTATTCATTTTATGATTCGGTTGTAACGATCCTTGTTTTTGCAGCTATGGCAACCCCGTCGTTTTTTTTAGGACTCATTGTCATTAAATTCTTTGCGGTGGATTTAGGGTGGTTTCCTGCAGGTGGGATGACGACTTCCGGCATGGATTATACTGGCTGGGCCTACGTAAAGGATGTTCTCGAACATATGATTTTGCCTGTTCTTGTGTTAACGATGCTCGGAATTGGCGGTTTAACAAGGTATTTTCGGACAAATATGCTTGAAGTTGTGAAACAAGACTTTGTCCGAACAGCTCGGGCGAAGGGGTTAAAAGAGAAGGTGGTCATCTATAAGCATGCATTAAGGAATGCTATGCTGCCTGCGATCACATTGTTCGCATTTGAGCTTCCAGCACTTTTTAGTGGGGCAATTATTACCGAACAAATTTTTAATTGGCCAGGGATAGGTGCCATTTACATGCAAGCATTTTCCGTACGTGATTATCCGCTCTTGATGGGCTTTACAATGTTTATTGCTCTATTGACGGTTATTAGCAACTTAATTGCCGATCTCCTTTACGGTGTAGCGGACCCGCGGGTTCGGGTAAGATAGGAGGATAAAAAAATGGAGAATCGTCCTGATATAGAGACAAAAACGCTTCAAATGGAACAGAAAGGCCATAAATCTTCTTTGTGGAAAGAAGTTGGCAGACGTTTTATAAAAAAGAAAATTGCGATGTTTGGTTTTATTTTTTTGTTATTCATTTTTTTATTTAGTTTTGTCGGGCCGTTGTTCTCACCGTATACAACAGCAGGAACAAATACACAGATGATTCACCAACCACCTAGTATGTCTCATTGGCTTGGGACAGATCATTTAGGTAGAGATGTGTTGACTCGGCTGATGCTTGCTGGTCGTATTTCATTGACGGTTGGGCTTGGTGCAATGGCGCTCGCTGTATCCATTGGTGGATTGCTAGGAATGTTGGCAGGCTATTATCGTGGAATCATTGATCAAGTGGTTATGAGATTTGCTGATATTTTAATGACATTACCAGGATTGCCTCTGCTATTTATTATGGCAGCGGTCATGTCGGAATGGCGCGTTCCAGCAGAACAACGACTTTACATTGTCATGATCATGTTGAGCTTAGTAAATTGGCCTGGACTTGCTCGTCTTGTTCGCAGCCAAGTACTAAGTTTAAGAGAACGAGAGTTCATGCAAGCGACAGATGCGCTTGGTCTGAGAGATCGGCGTAAAGTATTAAATCACCTGCTGCCAAATGTCTTGCCACTTCTCATCGTGACAGCTACATTGAGTGTTGGTGGAGCGATTTTAAGTGAATCCGTTTTAAGTTTCTTCGGATTAGGTGTTGTGCCCCCTACCGCTTCGTGGGGAAATATGATTAATACAGCAAATACATTAATTGATTTTACAAATCGTCCGTGGTTATGGATCCCACCAGGAATTGCCATTTTTGCAACGGTTATTTCAGTTAACTTACTTGGTGATGGTCTGCGAGATGCGATTGATCCAAATATGAAAGGTAGGTAATCATCATGGAAAGCCAAACACCTGCTTTGGAATTAAAAAATGTAAGCACCTATTTTCAAGCAGAAGCAGGACTTGTTAAAGCGGTTGATCAAATCAATTTTAAAGTCGGGCATGGAGAGACGGTATGTGTTGTAGGGGAATCTGGTTGTGGTAAAAGCGTAACGGCTATGACGATCATGGGACTCGTCCAGCAACCAGGTGTGGTTTCAGGAACGATTACACTTGATGGAAAAGAATTAAGCGCGTTGCCAAAAGGAGAAATGCGTAAGTTGCGTGGGAATGAACTCGCAATGATCTTTCAAGAACCGATGTCCTCATTAAATCCGGTTTTGACAATTGGCGAGCAAATAATGGAACCTTTGCTCGAACACCAGCTTATCTCAAAAAAAGAAGCGAAGAAAAAAGCGCTTGAGTTAATTCAGATGGTTGGAATTGGGAGAGAAGAGCAGATTTTCCGTTCTTACCCTCATCAAATGAGCGGAGGCATGTTGCAGCGAATTATGATTGCAATTGCCCTTAGTTGTGACCCGAAAATGTTAATAGCGGATGAACCAACGACTGCACTTGATGTAACCATCCAAGCACAAATATTAGACTTGTTAAGAAGTTTAAAAGAAGAAAAAAAGATGTCGATGCTTCTCATTACCCATGACTTGGGAGTTGTTGCAGAAGTGGCAGATTATGTGGTCGTCATGTACGCAGGAAAAGTGATTGAACAAGGTCCGGTAGAAGCGATTTTTGAAGAGCCAAAACATCCTTATACAAAAGGCCTGCTTCAATCAAAACCAATTCTCGGTTCGCGTAGAAAAAAATTATATACAATCCCTGGCCAAGTGCCAAATTTAATGAACTTATCTCCTTCTTGTTATTTCGCTGATCGGTGTGAGCATTGTATGGATGTGTGCACGGTGAAACGGCCAGATTTAAAGCAAGAAGGGGAGGCGCGCAATCATCAAGTTGCTTGTTGGCTATATGATTCGGAGAAGGTGGCACAATGAAGCAGCCAATTGTAACAATAGAAAGCTTAAAAAAAGAATATGCCTCAAAAGCGAGTTTTTGGAACCGCCATTCTGAAGTAGTAAGAGCAGTCGATGGCGTTAGCTTTTCAATCGAAGAAGGAGAAACCTTTGGATTAGTCGGGGAATCAGGTAGTGGCAAAAGTACGATCGGAAAATCCGTTTTGCGCCTTGAAGAAATTACAGAAGGAACTGTCGAATACAAAGGACAAGACTTGCATCGTTTATCTAAGAATGAGATGAGGAAACTACGACCGAAGCTCCAATTCGTTTTTCAAGATCCATTCAGTTCGCTAAATCCTAGGTTGCGTATTGGAGATGCTTTAGCTGAACCGTTAATTGACCACGGACTTGCTTCAAAAAAGGAAGCCTATGATAAGGTTTTGGAAACGATGGAGCTTTGTGGTTTGCCAGCTTATCATATGAATAAATTTCCTCATGAGTTTAGTGGCGGACAACGGCAACGTATTGGGATTGCAAGAGCTGTTATTATGGATCCGGAATTTATCGTTGCCGATGAACCTGTTTCTGCCTTAGATGTTTCGATTCAAGCACAGATTATTAACTTGTTCCAAGAACTGCAAGAAAAGAAAAAGATGGCATTACTGTTTATTTCTCATGATTTAAGCGTCGTCGAGCACCTTTGTACAAGAATAGGTGTGCTTTATTTAGGTACAATGATGGAAATGGCAAGTCGGGATCAATTGTATGAAAATCCGCTCCATCCTTACACGAAGGCGCTTTTATCCGCTGTTCCCGTAGCTGACCCGAAAAAACGTAAAGATAGGATTGTCTTAAAAGGAGATATTCCAAACCCTGCTTCTCCCCCGAGTGGCTGCAAATTCCATACCCGCTGTCCATTGGCGATGGAGGCATGCAAGTCAACTGTGCCTGTTTTTAAGGAAGCGGAGCCAGGTCACTATGTTGCTTGCCATCTTGTTGAGTGAAAGCAAGCGTTAAGCCTCCTACGCGTCTTTCCTGTTGTATAGGAAAAGGATTGAATGAATAAAGATGGAAGAAGATAGATTGATAGGGGGGAGGGTATGATGGAAACGCCAAAACCTATTCGATGTATACCGCACACAATTCGTAGTGACGGGGCGGGGGGAATCGACCGAGGACCACGGAACATAGCTCGTGACCGCCAAAATCCGAATATCCTTGTTCCACCTAAAACCGATCGTGGACTGATTCCAAATTTGCGCTTTTCATTCTCTGATGCTCATATGCAATTAAATCATGGTGGTTGGTCAAGAGAAATCACCGAAAGGGATTTGCCGATTACAACCACGCTTGCAGGTGTAAACATGAGCCTGACACCTGGGGGAGTACGTGAACTTCACTGGCATAAGCAAGCGGAGTGGTCCTATATGCTACTTGGGCGTGAGCGAATTACAGCTGTTGACCAAAATGGGAGGAACTTTATTGCGGATGTTGGACCAGGAGACTTATGGTATTTTCCTCTTGGCATTCCTCATTCCATTCAAGGGTTAGAAGAAGGATGTGAGTTCTTGCTAGTCTTTGATGACGGTGCGTTTTCTGACTTAAGCACATTATCGGTATCGGACTGGTTTGCCCATACTCCCAAAGAAGTGCTATCTGCTAATTTTGGCGTTCCAGAAGCAGCGTTTTCCTATATTCCTCCTGATCAAGTATATATTTACCAGGCTGAAGTTCCTGAATCGTTACCATCGCAAGAGGTTCAGTTCCCGAATGGCACAGTGCCGCAAACGTTTAAACATGAATTGTTTAAGCAACCTCCTTTAAAAACGCCAGGAGGAAGTGTACGCATTGTTGATTCTCGTTTTACAGACGTGCTTCGGAAGGTGAAATGGCCGGTCGTTTCGTACCCAGGTTTTACATTACCGCCATGTGTAGAGAAATAAAACAAAAGAAAGCAGCGACCGTTGTTTAAAACAACAGCCGCTGCTTTCTTTTCGTTAAAAAATCATTATGGCTTAAATGCCATCGTCGCATCGACAGCTTTTCTCCAGCCGCCATATAATGCGTCTCGTTCTTCGTCTTTCATTTTTGATTCAAAGGAGCGATCCATATTCCACTTACGAGCAATGTCTTCTTTGCTTTTCCAGACGCCAACTGCAAGTCCAGCAAGGTAGGCTGCGCCAAGCGCAGTTGTTTCGGTAACGGTTGGAATTTCAACTGGGGCGTCAAGCAAATCACTTTGGAATTGCATTAAAAAGTCATTGGCAACTGCACCGCCATCAGCACGTAGTTTTTTTGATTCAATACCCGCATCTGACTCCATTGCTGCCATCACATCTTTTGTTTGATAAGCAAGAGATTCAAGGGTCGCGCGGACAATATGGGATCGTTCTGTCCCACGCGTCAGACCAAACATTGCTCCGCGTGCCTCGCTGTCCCAATAGGGAGTGCCTAGTCCTACAAAAGCAGGAACGAGGTAAACGCCGTCGGATGACGTGATTCGAGTGGCAAGCTCTTCACTTTGGGGAGCAGATTCAATAATTTCAAGGCCGTCCCGGAGCCATTGAATGGCTGATCCGGAAACAAATACGCTGCCTTCAAGAGCATACTCCACTTTTCCATCAATGCCCCAAGCAAGTGTTGTTAAAAGCCCGTTTTTTGATTCCACTGCCTTGTCTCCTGTATTCATGAGAATAAAGCAGCCCGTTCCATACGTGCTTTTAACCATTCCTTTTTCAAAACATGCTTGGCCGAAGAGAGCAGCGTGTTGATCGCCAGCAACTCCAGCAATCGGTATATTTTCACCGAAGAAATGGTAATCAACTGTTTCTGCATACACTTCAGAAGATGACCGAACTTCTGGTAGCATTTGTTTAGGTACATCAAGTAGTTCAAGTAGCTCATCGTCCCAATGTAAGTCATGAATATTGTACATGAGTGTCCGCGCCGCATTTGTATAATCAGTAACGTGGGCTTTCCCCCCGCTCAATTTCCAAATAAGCCATGTATCGATTGTTCCAAATAAAAGATCGCCTTTTTCTGCTCGTTCTCTTGCTCCGTCTACATGATCAAGAATCCATTTTGCTTTTGTTCCAGAAAAGTAAGGGTCTAACAACAATCCAGTTTTCTTACGGAATGTATCATTTAATCCAGCTTCACGTAAGTCTTTACAAATGCTTTCTGTTTGTCTTGACTGCCAAACGAGTGCATTGTAGATTGGTTTGCCCGTATGTTTATCCCAAATGACCGTTGTTTCTCGTTGGTTTGTAATGCCGATGCCAGCAACGTTCCGTGGTTCAATATCTGATTCTGTAAATACTTCAGTAACGACGGCGAGGACAGACGTCCAGATTTCATTAGCATTGTGTTCTACCCAACCTGGGTGAGGGAAATATTGTTTAAACTCACGTTGAGCCGTTTTCACTATTTCACCTTGATTGTTAAAAAGAATTGCTCTCGAACTTGTTGTTCCTTGATCAATTGAAAGAATGTAAGATTTAGTCATGTTTACTGTCTCCTTTTTAAATTAGAATAAGAGTGTGAAAAGAAATGCACCAACGACTCCGCCTGTGATAGGTCCGAGAATAGGTACCCATGAATACGCCCAATCAGATGGGCCTTTTTTATTAATTGGCAAGATGGCATGAGCGATTCGTGGCCCGAGGTCACGAGCAGGGTTAATTGCGTAACCTGTTGTTCCACCAAGAGATAAACCGATTGCAATAATGAGTACACCAACGATAATTGGATTTAAACCGTCGCTAAACGTATTTGCGCCAATGGCGAGTAAACCAAAAACCAACACAGCTGTACCAATTAATTCGCTTATAAAGTTGGATGGAAGATGGCGAATTGCTGGTCCGGTTGCAAAAACACTAAGTTTTGTACTTGGCTCATCCGTTACTTTCCAATGTGGATAGTAATGAAGGAATACAACAACCGCCCCTAAGAAAGCGCCTGCAATTTGCCCTAGTATGTAGCCAGGAACTTGCGCCCAGGGAAACTCCCCAATTGCTGCAAAGCCAATCGTAACGGCAGGGTTTAAGTGGGCTTCGCTTACTGTGCCTGAAACGTAAACTCCTAATGCGACGGCAAACCCCCAACCAAGGGATATCGCTACCCAACCAGCCCCCTCTGCATTTGAGCGTTTTAAATTAGCTCCGGCGACAACCCCAGCACCAAATATAATTAGGATCATCGTCCCTACTAATTCAGCAATGATTTCTGCCAATGTAATTCCCCCTTATGTGTAACAATCATTTCAAATTGTTTGTCTGAATCGTTAAATAGAAAAAAGGAACAGATTTTTTCCACAGATCACCTAGGACTCTGTAAAAAAGGCTGCTCCTCAAATGCTCATCAGCTCTTATTTAACTTGTTCCCCGATTATACATTGTCGAAGGTTATTTGTAAACGGATACAATATATGGTTAATAATAGACAAAAAAAGGGTGTACATCAAATATGTATTCATCCTAAAAGAGAGGTAGAACTAGAAAGCTATGTTGTTCCACAGTTGCTTGAGCAAACAATTTTTACGATTCGAGGAGATATGCAACTGCTTCCAAACACAGAATTCGAAACATCACTCCAATACACAGGTGTTTTACCAAGCTTGCCAAACGTTGGAACGGATACGGAGCGTTTAAATGGGTATCTTCAAGACGCTCAAGCTGATTATCCAACCGGTCAAGATACGTATGAACTCGGTAAGTATTTAGGAAAACTAGCAAATCTTGCCCCAATTGCTGATCAAACTGGCGAGACTGAGCTTGCTAATTCATTTCGTGACGAACTGCAGTCCAACCTTGAAGAGTGGCTCGTTGCTACAGGGGGAGATGGGGGACTAAAAAGCGAAAACCTATTTTACTACAACGAAAACTGGGGAACGTTACTTGGGTATCATGCAGCCCACGGTTCGGCAGTACGCATCAATGACCACCATTTTCATTATGGCTATTTTGTAAAAGCAGCGGCTGAGATTGCTCGTGTAAACCCAGACTGGGCAAGCGATGAAGAGTGGGGCGGCATGATTGATTTGCTGATCCGCGACTTTGCGGCAGGGCGAGACGATGAGATGTTCCCGTACTTACGGATGTTTGACCCGTATTCTGGCCATTCGTGGGCAGACGGTCTTGCGACATTTGATTCTGGCAATAACCAAGAATCGTCTTCTGAAGCGATGCATGCTTGGACGAATTTAATTTTGTGGGCTGAAGCAACAAATGATGACGAACTACGTCACCGTACCATTTACTTGTATACGACGGAAATGAGTGCAATTAATGACTATTTCTTTGATGTTCATGACGAGATCCATCCAGATGCCTATCAGCCTGAAATTGTAACGATTAATTGGGGCGGTAAAATGGACCATGCAACATGGTGGAATTCCGGTATGGTTGAAAAATACGCAATTAATTGGCTCCCGATCCATGGTGGCGCATTGTATCTAGGGCATCACCCAAATTATGTCGAACGTGCTTACAATGAATTGTACACGCGCAACGGATCAACTGATTGGAATTGGTGGGCAAACATGGTGTGGGCGTATCGAGCGTTCACTGATCAAGTGATGCTGTTAGCCAAATGAATGATAAAATTGATGACTACGGAGAATTTAACCCAGGTGATGAAAGCATCATCGAACGGGGAAATACAAAAGCACAAACGTATCAATGGGTCACAAGTTTGAACGCTCTTGGCCAAGTCGATCCGACCGTACATGCTGACACCTCAACATATGCAGTCTTTAACAAAGACGGCGAGCGTGTGTATGTTGCCTATAATTATAGCGATGCGCCAACAACGGTGACATTTACAGATGGGTATACAGTGGAAGTAGCGGCAAACAGTTTCTACACAAATGCCGATTATGATGTGCCTCCAGTAGAACAACCAAATCCAGAACCTGGTCAGCCAGAAGATGGTGATCAACGAGATCATGCCCATTACTCAGTAAAGGTGACTAAGGAGAATAATCAAGCGAGTGTGTTGTTTGCTCCAAAGGCAACTGCGCGTTACGTAGATATTCATTACCGTTTAAGTGGTGGCGATCAACAAAACTTCCGTATGAATGAAACAAGTGGTGAATGGGTTCATACAATTCAAGGAATCAATGATTCTGACGACTTGATGTATAGATTCACATACGAAAGAGAAGGCCCTCAGTATGAAACAGAGTGGTATACGTTTGGGTAGTAACAACATCGAAAACGCGCGAATAGCGCGTTTTTTTGTGAGTGTTTATAAGAAGCTTCTCCAAAGGATGATCGTTTCAATAGTGTCAACACGCAACGTTTCTATAATTTGCTTCTCTGTTTTCATTGTCTAGTCTTTAACTTGATTCCTAAGAGTTCTTGTAAAGCGCTTGCTCCTTCTTCTGTTATGGATACGGCACGGCTATTTTCTGCTTTTGTTAGCCATCCTTTTGAGAACAGAAGTGTAGCAATTTGTGCGCCTAACCAACCAGAAATATGGTAGTGACGCTCACTCCAGTCGAGACAGGGTTTTGCAAAAATACGTCTGGTTGTTTGAGCTTGCTCTGTATTAATCCCTACAAGAGAGAACCATTCTGCACCTAGTGGTGTGACATCATACGTCTTATCCTTTTCAATAATTAGTTGCTTGTGAAGCAATGCTTCTGTGATCTTTACACCAAGTTCTCCAGCCAAATGATCATAGCATGTACGGCCGTTTTTCAAGCGCTTAAGCTTGTCTGATTGGCGTAAAGATTGAACGTGTACAGGCGGTGCGATTGTTCCTAGTTTTTCAATTAGTTCTGCTACTTCTTCATTAGCGAGCTTATAGTATCGGTGGCGACCTTGATGTTCAACAGCAAGCATCTTTCCCTCAACTAATTTTGACAGGTGAGAGCTCATTGTCGGGTGAGAAACGCCTGCAAGGGAAGCCAATTCAGTTGCAGGTCTAGAGCTACCGTCCATCAAGCTTTCTAAAACAATTCCTCGAGTAGGTTCTGACAAGAGTTTAGCAGTATATGAAATATTCGGATATACATTCATAGTTCGATCATACCCTAAATGAATTTTCGCTACAATTGTAATAAGCAAATATTTAGGAGGAAATTAAATGAATGCAATTGAACTAACTAAGATCAATGTAAAAGAAACACGCCGTCGCTCAATAAAACTATGGAAGTCGCTCCCAGATTGTTGGTTAAGCTGGCGACCAGACAAAGAAGCGATGTCTTTTGGTGAAATGATACGCCATGTATGGAGTGCAACTCCTCAATACCAACAAATTCTTGAAAACAGTGGGTCTATTGCTGGCTCAATCGAGTTCTCTTTTGAGAAAGAGCCCATTCTTTCTGTGGAAAAAGAGATTCAATTAGCAGAGCCTTATTTTGAAGCATTTCTTTGTTACATAGAAAGTCTTGAAGTAAGCGAAATGGACAAGAAGTTGATTGATCGCGCCGATGTAGGTTATCAACGCCATTTAGGGGATATGTTATTGCGAATTGCTTATCATGATGCGGTTCATGCAGGGCAATTTCTACAATATCAACGTATGGTAGGGTTAGATAGACCGTTAATATGGGATTAGTAGGAAGGTGATAGGTAGCGATGTATAATTAGATGGAAGGTGAATGTATGCTTATTAGGCAAATGGAAAACAAAGATAAAAAGAAAATTATCTCTTTAGCAGAACGTTTTAGCGATATTGTTTTTATGGGGTATCGCAACATCGAAAAAATGAAGAGAAAACAAACGGAGCTTGCACAAGCATCCGTTGAAGCAGATGATTCAACAATCTTTGTGGCAGAGCAAGATGAAATTCTCTTAGGTTATACGAGTTAAAGGAAGAAATCGATTATTTTACAGCAGAGAAAACAGCTTACATCTCTGCTGTGGCTGTAGCTTCATCTTGAGAAGGTAAAGGTGTAGGAAAGCAACGGATGCATAGAGCAGAAAAATGAAGTAAAGAGAGAGGATTAAAACAAATTGTGCTTGATGTGTTTAAAGCAAATGAGCGAGCGGTAGATGTCTATCGTCATTTAGGGTATGAAGAGGAGATTGTGAAGATGGTGAAGGTCATTGAGTAATAACATAAGTTTTACTTCTAACTTCTCATTCATCTTGCTTTATATTCTTACAATATCTGTGAAGAACCCGATTGTTTCTTCCCTTATGCTTTAAGTAGGGGAAGGAGTTTATTGATGTATATTACTCTATTCAAAAACAATCAATCACTCGTTTATTATCTCGGAAGTACAGCCATTTCAAATGTAGGCAATGTGATGACAGGGCTCGCATTTTTGTTCTTAGCGTTCGAGCTAACTGAATCAAGCATGCACGTTACGGGTGTGGCGATGTCGCAAGTGTTACCATACTTGTTGTTTGGCCTAGTTGGTGGTGTGATTGCCGATTGGATTCCGAAACGTAAGTGGATGATTGCAATGGATCTCTTGCGGGTACCGCTGCTTTTAGTGCTGGTGATGTTGCATTACATGGAAATGCTAGCCTATGGGCATTTAATCGTCGTGAGTTTCACGAATCACGTGTTTGGGTGTTTCTTTAATCCAGCGCATCGGTCGCTCCTACCTTTAATTACAAGCGATGTGGAGCGAACGGCGGCGAATAGTTTGGTTGATACGGTAACACGGGGAATGACGGTGCTTGGTCCGATTCTTAGTGTGTTTTTAATGAACACGATTGGCGTCATTCATTTCTTTACGCTTGATGCACTCACATTTTTGGGAAGTGCGTTGTTGTTAGCGAAAATCAAGCTTAAAGAAGAGAAAGGCAAGCCAATTTCTGAAATGAAGCGAACCGCTATTGTTCTTTCCTTAAAGGAGTTTGCTGTATGGTTAATAGGACATGGGACGATGCGGCGCTTATTTGTTGTGACAGGGGCGATTGTGTTTTTGAATACGTGGGTGTGGCAAGTAGGGCTGTTGCTTATACTAAACGAAACAATGACAAATGGAAAAGCATTGTATAGCTTTTTACTAAGCTGGTACGGAGCCATTGTTATTGTCGTTAACCTTGTGATTCCTTATTTTATTAGAATATTTACAATGAACATCTATTTGATTAGTTCATTTATTTGGGGTATCGGCATTGTGCTAATCGGATTTGCACAAGTCATGCCAGTTTATTTTCTTGGTGTCTTCATCGCTGCCCTAGGCTTACCACTATCGGGGCTAGCACGCGTGTATTTATTGCAAAAGCATGTGCCAACAGAGAAGTTAGCTCGTGGCTTTAGTTTTAATGCCGTGTTGTTGTATTTGGCCAACCTCGTTTCGCTAGGCTTCTTTGGGCTTCTGTCAAAGTTTGTATCAACATACATCCTTTTTCTTTTTTGTGGAGGAATGATGGTGCTTGTTTCGATCTTATTTATCAGGAGAGTGGTTCAAGCAGAACGGTCAGTCTGATCGTTCTGTTTTGTTTGAAAGAAAAGTGAACAAAAGGGGAGGCGGATGTAAGGGCAAAGGATGAAAGTCGAGACGATAGGTCTTCAGAAAACAAATTAACGGATGCCTTTAATGTGACGAGGGTCACTGGACCCCACTCTTGGAAAAAGAACGCTTCTCATTTCTGTGCTAATAATCTAAATTGGCTAGGAGTCAAACCATATTGATTTTTAAATAAGCGGTTATAGACGCTGGTAGAAGAGAATCCGCAGTCTAGTGCGATGGAAAGAATGCTCTTACGCGTATATAACAACTGTTCTTGGCTCCGAATGATTCGATAAAGTTGAAGCCAGGTATAGGGAGCCACGCCTATGTGTTCTTTAAAGGAGTGGGCGAGTTGGAATTTCTCCATCTGTGCTACTTCAGACATGTCAGCTAAAGACCAAGTTTTATTGTAACTTTGTTTTAGTGCATCCAAGAGGTTATAGAGTTGAATATGCAAGGATTTATATTGACGAATAGGAAGATCATCTAACTGAGAACCGACTGCGTTTTTTGCAAGAAGAAGAGAAAGCTGTGTGAAACTATGTTCAAAGAATAGTTGTAATGATGTATTTGATGAACGGTCTTCTAGATGTAAATATCCAACGATTAAGCGAACCCATTGTGATAATAGAGAATGCTGTTGGATTGTTGATGCAAACTGAACGTCAAATGCTAGAGGTCTGATTGCTTTTGCAGTCTCATTAAGGAGGGTTGCATCTAGCTCAATCAAAAACTTCGTTTGATCGACTTGCAGTTGCTTATGTTCGTCGTATGGATTTAGTAGAACAAATTGTCCCTCCTTCAGCTGCATTGACTTTGACCTTGATTGATAAGTCATACGTCCATTTAGTGCATAAATGAATTTATAAGATTGATCCATACGCCAATTGCTTTCTTGTGCGAATGTATTTTTTAGTAAGAATAAGCCAGAAGGTGATGTGAAAAGTGTGTTTGCATCATTCATTGCTGTCCCTCGCATTATGTAGTCTGGACTGAGTATATCATATTTAAGGAATAGTGAGAAAATAGCAATCTGGATATTTTGTATTAAAAGATAGTACAGAACATACTGAAATCTAATGCAAAGGTTTACATAATCGAACTATTTGATTACAATAGCAAATATATATATTTTTTGACTTATAGGATCGATAGTTCAGTTGTTCGTTTATATAAGGCGATTTATATGGTTTTAATTGAAGCTATGAATGCGATATAAACAATTAAAATCCTCTATGCAAGCGTTTGCAAAAAAGAGGGTTGTTAGGGGGCTAAAGGAAAAATAGTGATAGGAAGAATCATATACGAGGATACTTGATTTGTAAGACTAACAGAAACTAGAACCATACATAGAAATAGAGATACCTTGTTACGAAAGACAAGGAGATAGATAGAGGAGAGTTTCCATTATGCCATTGCTTATTACTGCATTAGGGGTATTACTTCTTTTGCTACTAATCATGAAGTTTAAAATTAATACGCTTATTTCTTTGTCGATTGTATCATTTGCACTAGCGATCGCCCTCGGGATTCCTATTCCAGACATTGTTGTTGCGATTGAGGATGGTCTTGGAGGAACGTTGGCAAGTGTAGGGTTAATCTTTGGTTTTGGTGCAATCTTAGGTAAGCTTATCGCTGATGCAGGTGGAGCGCAACGAATTTCTACGACATTAATTGCTGCTTTTGGGGAAAAAAGAATTCAGTGGGCGGTTGTTTTAACCGCATTTATGCTTGGGATTGCTCTCTTTTTTGAGGTTGGACTTGTTTTATTGATTCCGATTGTTTATCAAATTTCAAAACAAGTAAATATATCCTTCCTTTATTTGGGATTACCGATGGTGACGGCATTGTCTGTTACGCACGCTTTTCTTCCTCCACATCCTGGTCCAACTGTTATTGCCGGAGAATATGGTGCAGATATCGGTATGGTATTAATTTATGGTTTTATTATTTCAATTCCAACGGTATTAATTGCGGGTCCTCTTTTCACAAAATACGCACAGAAATTTGTTCCGAGTGCGTTTAAAAAACAAAACAATAGCTCGATGGCGGCTCTTGGTGACGCTAAGCCAATGCCACTAGAGGAAACACCTGGATTCTTCAAAAGTTCAATTACTGCTCTCTTTCCGGTATTGTTAATGGGTTTTGCGACGATCGTAAATTTTTTGCAGGAAGCGACAAATCTTCCTTCGAATCTATTATTTGAGATCATCGCATTTATAGGTACACCAACAGCAACGATGTTTTTGTCACTCTTGTTTGCTTTATATACAATGGGGATTTCACAGAATCGGACAATGACACAGTTAATGGAATCTGCAGAGTCATCGGTAAAAGCAATTGCGATGATCTTACTTATTCTTGGAATGAGTGGTGCATTAAAAGAGGTATTAATTGTTGGTGGTGTAGGTGATTATGTGGCAACTCTTTTTATTGGAAGCGCATTATCCCCTATCATCCTAGCATGGTTGATTGCAGCGCTTATGCGTATTGCACAAGGTTCGGCTACGGTTGCTGCGTTAACAACCGCAGGACTTGTCATCCCTCTTATGGAAGGGGCTGACGTAAACTTAGCACTTATGGTACTTGCAACTGGAGCTGGTAGTGTCATTGCTTCTCACGTAAATGACACAGGCTTCTGGATTATTAAAGAATCCTTTGGATTAACAATGAAAGAAACGTTTGCGACATGGACGGTATTAGAAACCCTTATTTCCGTTTGCGGACTGATGTTTGTTTTATTGTTAAGTGTGTTTGTTTAATAGAAAGAAAGGCTTCAAATTTGTATTACATATTCTAATTAAGCCCCTGCTTGAAATGAGGGGCTTTTTCGTGTGATTACAGTAGTACATTTTTTACCGCTTATCCTTTTCGATGACTTGATCAAAAGCCTACGTTATAATGAGCAAAACGTTACAACAATAGAGGTGGCAGGATGGAGAATATTGCGGCTTTTGACATTGGCACAACGAATATAAAAGGGGTTTTAATCGAAAAAGATGGTTCTTATCGACTGCCCCTAACACATTCATTAAGAACGATTTTTGGAGAAGGGGGAACGGTGGAGCAAGACCCAAATGAATGGTGGGAAAAGCTGTGTTCTATTACTGTCAATTGGTGGGGTAACGGCGTTGAACCTGACTCCATTAAAGCGATTGTGATGAGTGGACAGATGCAAGATTTTATACCAATTGATCACACAGGAAACCCTGTCAGACCGGCTATTCTTTATTCGGATGGTAGGGCAAAGGCGCAAGCTGAATTCATTGATAAGACATTGCCTTTTATCCAGGAAAAAACGGGTAACCATTTTGACGGAACGATGGTGTTGCCGAAGATTTGTTGGTTGGTAGAGCATGAACAAGCCACTTATGAAAAAACGGCTGCTTTTCTCGTAAACGCAAAAGACTTTGCCATCTATAAGCTAACTGGGCAAGCGGTGGCTGATCCAGTGACGGGGGCAACGACTGGAATGATGGACTTGCATAAAAAAGAGTGGCTGTTTGAATGGTTTGAACAGCTAGGTCTTGACGAAAGCAAGTTGCCCACACTTCTATCTCCAAATAGCGTCGCTGGAGAAGTGTTACATGGTGCCGGTGGATTTGCAACAGGTACGCCTGTTCTATCTGGGTCAGGTGATGCAGGGGCAACCTCGATGGGGGCAGGGGTACTAAACACAGGTTCAAAGTATGCCTACATTGGTTCAACAGGGTGGGTTGCATATGCGACAGAAAGCGTGTCACAAGCGGAAAAAGGCGTTTTTCACCTTGTCCATTTTTCGGAAGAGTCCTACCTTGCGATTGCACCAATACTTAATGCGGGCAACGTTCATCGCTGGGCTGTAGAACAGTTTATGAACGGTAATTATTCGGCATTTGAACAAGCTGTGAACGAAACGAAAGCAAGTGAAACGACTCCTCTCTTTTTACCTTATCTAAATGGTGAACGTTTTCCTGTACAAGATATGAATGCGTCAGGGAGCTTTATGAATTTAAAGGGCACAACTACGAAAGAAGATCTTTGCCGCAGCGTATTAGAAGGAGTCGCGTTTGCTTTGCGCCAGACGATGGAATTGTTGCTCGGAGAGGCCAATGACGAGGTGCCATTTACGTTAATTGGTGGTGGAACAAAAAGCGAAGCATGGTGCCAAATTATCGCTGACGTCTGTGGACGTGCTGTTCATGTTCCGGAAGATGCTGACTTCATACCATCTTTAGGAGTTGCTGCTGCGGGGTTTTGCCACTTAAATTGGTGTGCGAACTATGAGGACTTTAACACGCGTATCATCCAATCGATTCCTAAAAAAATATACAACCCACAAGAACGTTCACAAGAAGTGTATTGCAGGTTGTATAAGAAATTTACCCGGCTGTATCCTCTTGTACAATCATGGACAAATGATTCAGGAGGATAGCTAAAAAGGATGGTAAAACAAACACTGATCTTTTTGAATAGCCTCTACATAGGGGCTTTTTTTGTGTTTTTACGAGCCTTGCGCAGGTGATAGACGAAGTCGTTCTAATCACATGCAATTAAAAAAAGACTGAAAAAAGGACTTGCTTTTCTTTTTTTGAAAGTTGTATACTTGCCTTACAACTTTAATGAAGCGCTTTCAAAAAGGGGGATGTATATGTTTGCGAAAAAGCATGCATGGATTGCCGGGACAACCATGAGCATACTGCTGCTCGTTGCGTGTGGAAACGAAGACAATCAGTATTATTCAATTGCGACTGCTTCAACAGGAGGAACGTATTATCCAATTGGGGTAGGCATGGGCAATTTATGGACAGAAGAACTAATTGATCAAGGCATTCGAGTAACAGGACAATCGTCAGCTGGATCGGTTGAGAACATTGATTTGCTGCGTAAGGAAGAAGCGCAGTTTGGTATTCTGCAAGGGTTGATTGCGGACCAGGCTTACAGAGGCATTGGCATTTATGAAGGAAATGGCTATGAAGATTTGCGTTCCATTACGATGCTTTGGCCTAATGTTGAGCACTTTGTGTTAATGAACAACGAAATTGCAAACGGTGATATTTCTGATATCGAAGGATCGTCGTTTTCAATTGGACCACAAGCAAGTGGAACAGAACAATCAACCAGGGCATTAATTAATGGTATTGGCCTTAGCGTGGATGATATCTCGCCAGATTTTTTAGGGTATGATGATACCATTTCGTCGATGCGTGATGGTCGACTTGATGGTGGTTCACTTCCAGCGGGTGTTCCAGTTACTGCGATTACAGACATGTACGCGAGCGGTGTAAGGGCTTCAGTCCTCGATGTAACAGATGAGCAACTTGAATCGATCAATGAGGATTACCCAGTTTTTTTTCGTTATGAAATAGAAGCGGAAACGTATCCGCGCCAAGAAGAGGCCATTCAAACGATTGCTCAATCGAATGTGCTTGGGGTTGATAAAAACCAGGATGCTGATTCAATTTATTTGCTGACAAAAATCTTATTTGAAAACCTCGATAAAATGTATGAAGTACATAACTCTGCACGGGAGATGTCGCTAGATACAGCGTTAGTTGGTGTGTCGGTTCCGCTACATATTGGCGCTTATACCTATTTTGTTGAGCAAGGTATTGAGATTCCAGATGAATTAGTACCGCCTGAAGCAGGCGAATGATGGGAGGGAACCTAGATGGTTCAGGAAGCCGCAAAAAAAGATGCTTTGCAAGAAGCAAGCACTGAACAAACAGGAATGGGTAGGCAGTTAAGCGGGTGGCAATATCGGGTCATGGCCATTGTTGCGATTTTCTTATCAGGATTTTCGCTTTATGTAAACAGCTTTATGAACATTCAAGAAATTTACCGCAATATTCTCTTCTTGGCTTTATTGCTTGTGCTTGCCTTTCTTTTATATCCAGCAACAAAAAAAGGCAGTCGGAAGCAATTTACCAAAATTGACCTTGCTCTCGCTCTGGTTGGTATAATAGGGACAGGTTATCTTTTAATTTTTTATACAACGATTCACATTGATCGCATGTCTCAAGCAGTGGCAACGGATTATCTTTTTGCAATCGTAACGGTCTTATTGTTGCTTGAAGCAACAAGACGGACACTTGGAACGTTTATTCCAGTCCTCGCAGCAACAGCAATTCTTTATGCTGTATTTGGCCCGTATTTTCCAGGAATGTTTGGCCATGCGGGATTCTCATTTGAGCGGTTGCTTTACCGCGTGTATATGACGACCGAAGGGATTTTTGGTATTACATTATCAATCGCCTCTACATATATTGTCATTTTTATTCTATTTGGAGCTTTCCTTAGTGTAAGTGGTGCATCAAAATTATTTAACGATTTGGCGATTGCTGTCGCAGGACAGCGACGCGGTGGACCAGCACAAGTTGCGGTCATTTCGAGTGCGCTAACTGGTTCCTTAAATGGAAGTGCTGTTGCGAATGTTGCGACTACAGGTGCATTTACAATTCCTTTAATGAAACAAATCGGTTTAAAGAAAAACTATGCCGCGGCAGTTGAAGCAACGGCTTCAACCGGTGGCATGATGATGCCGCCAATAATGGGTGCCGCCGCATTTATTATGGCTGGGTTTTTAGGTGTTCCTTATGCAACAATTGTGTTTGCGGCTCTTATTCCAACATTTCTTTATTTTATTGCGCTTGTATTCGCGATTGATTTAGAAGCAAAAAAACAAGGGCTGAAAGGAATGAACAAAGAATCAATCCCGCAAGTCTGGGATGTATTAAAAGAACGAGGGTTATTGCTATTGCCAATTTTAGTGGTCATTGGCACATTGCTTGCTGGCTACACACCGCTATTTGCTGGATTTTCTGGAATCATTGTGGTGGTTGTAACGAGTTGGCTTACAAAAAGCAAGGAAACGCGTGTCACGCTATCAAAAGTAAAGACGGCGTTTATTGAGGCAGCAAAAAGTACGATTCAAGTCGGTCTTGCCTGTGCATCAATTGGCATTATCATTGCAGTCGTAACAATGACGGGACTTGGATCAGCAATTGCCTACAATGTATTAAATGCTGCAGATGGCGTTCTTTGGATTGCGCTTGTGCTTGTTATGGCGACATGTATCGTCCTTAGCATGGGGCTGCCATCAACGGCACTTTACATTGTTGTTGCGGTAACCGCTGCGCCAGCTCTTGTTGAAATTGGAGTTAATCCTGTCGCTGCCCATTTCTTTGTCTTCTGGTTTGGTGCATTATCAAATATTACGCCTCCTGTAGCACTCGCTTCTTATACGGCAGCGGGAATAGCTGGCGCGGATGCAATGAAAACGTCTTGGACATCGGTAAAGTTGGCGTTACCAGGCTTTATTATTCCATTTATGATTGCTTATAACCCGGTGATGGTTCTACAAGAAACAGACGGAAACCCGATTACAATAACGGCAGTCATCCTCACGCTCGTTACTTCAGTTGTTGGCGTTTTTGCGATCGCTGTTGCGTTAAGTGGGTACTTGTCTGTATCGCTTTTATTACCAGAACGGGCGATTTTTCTTGTTAGTTCTTTACTCTTAATTAAGCCAGGAATGATAACCGATTTAATTGGGTTTGCATGTTTAATAGCAACATTTATATGGCATATTGCCAGAGCAAAACGGCAGGGGAGGATGAATGGCATCGCCCCTCCGTATTAACAAGCAGGGAAGGGTGTTTGTCTTGGATCAAACAATCGAACGAAAAAAAGTCTCGCTTCAAGTGTTAGAACATTTGAAAGTGATGATTCAACAAGAGCCATATGTGAGCGGAGGAAAATTGCCTTCTGAAATGGAGCTTGCTGAGCGGTTTCAAGTGAGTCGTGCACCGATTCGGGAAGCATTAACCGTGTTGACGGCGACAGAGGTAATTGAATCGAAACAAGGCGGCGGACGCTGGATTAAAAATATTAAACTCGTCGACATGCTTGACCATATTAAATTAGGCATGGTGTCGGTTGATGAAGTGCATGCATTGCTTGAAATGCGTCATATCATCGAGACAGAAGCAGCTGCACTTGCCGCAGAACGAGCGGATGATGCGGAAATTGAAGCACTTCACAAGTCTTTGATCGCCTTTTCAGAAACAATTCTAACGGAAAATACAATCGGAAGTGAAGCGGACTCCCATTTCCACCTTGTGCTCGTTAAGGCAGCAAAAAATCCTTTCCTAACTGCGACACTTGAAAATATGAAAGGCTTGTTAAATGATGCGATTGAGTTCTCACTCAGATTAAACGTCGGAAAAACAGAGAAGCGGCGAAATGTCTATCAAGAGCATGAAGCAATTTATGAAGCCATTGCCGCAAAAGATGCGCAAGCGGCTCGCAAAGCGATGGACATCCACCTTACAAATGTCCGCAAAAAGCTAGGTGATACGCGGCTTGCATAAAAAGGAGAGAAACCATGCAAACAAAAAAAGAGAGTGCTTTTTTGGAGGAAGTGCGAAAATCAACGGGACTTGCGCCAGAGCGGATTTTAACGTCCCCAGCAGATTGCGCCAGTTATGCATTTGATGCGTCTTTTGGTACGCATCTTCCTGATGCCGTATTTCAGCCAATGTCGAAAGAAGAGGTCTCATCTGTTTTGAAGTTAGCTAATAAGCATACAGTGCCTGTTTATCCACGAGGTCAAGGCACAAGTTTAAGCGGTGGACCTTTGCCAGTCTATGGTGGGGTTGTACTTGATTGCTCCCAGTGGAATCAGAAACTTGAAATCGACGCCGATGATATGGTTGCGGTTGTATCGCCAGGTGTGCTCACAGCAGCGATTAACGAAAAGGCTGGCGAACTTGGTCTCATGTATCCACCCGATCCAAGTAGTGCCCACGTGTCGACGATTGGCGGAAACCTTGCGGAAAATGCTGGTGGGCCACGGGGACTAAAATATGGTGTCACAAAAGACTATGTGCTTGGGTTAGAAGTGGTAACGCCGGAAGGAGAGATTGTCCGGACAGGCGGGCGGACTGTGAAAAATGTGACAGGATATGACTTAACCAAATTAATTGTTGGTTCTGAAGGTACGCTTGCTGTCATTACCGAGGCGACATTGAAGTTGGTTCCAAAACCAAAGGCAACAAAAACGTTGCTCGCTTTATTCGAAGACATTGTTGATTCTGGAAAAGCAATCTCGAAGATTTTAAAAAACGGGATTGTCCCAGCGAAAATGGAGTTAATGGACCAGGCATCTATTGAAGCGGTTGAAGCGTACGAACCGACAGGCTTGCCTATCGATGTAGATGCACTTTTGTTAATTGAGCTTGACGGGCATCCAGCTGCGATTGAGGAAGAAATCCGTGAAGTCGAGCGTCAGTGCCGGAGTGTGTTCGCCCGTGAAGTACGAGTGGCACAAACGGATCAAGAAGCAGCGGAATTTTGGAAAGCGCGCAAGCTCGTATCGCCTGCAATTGTAAGGATAAAGCCAACAAAAATTTCAGAAGATGCGACGGTGCCGCGAAGCAAGATTCCTGCGATGTTTGCAGCCTTAAAAGAGATCAAAGCAACCTACAACGTGGATTTGGTTGTGTTTGGCCACGCCGGTGATGGCAACCTCCATCCAAACATTATTGCAGATGTCCGTGATCGAGAAGAGATGGCACGAGTGGAGCAAGCGGTCGCAGCCATTTTTGAAGCAGCGGTAAGTCTTGGTGGCACACTTTCGGGTGAACACGGCATCGGCACGATGAAAGCGCCGTTTATGGAAATGGAAGTTGGTACAGCTGGGCTTGATTTAATGAAACGAGTGAAACAAAGCTGGGACCCAAATGGCATTATGAACCCAGGGAAGATTTTCCCTGAACCTGGTCAAAAGTTGGTGTTGTCGAATGGCTAAGCTTGCGTATGAAGAAACATTTGACTGTGTGCAATGTGGCTATTGCTTGCCTGCATGTCCAACGTATCAGACGATGGAAAAAGAAACGCACTCACCAAGAGGACGCATTAATCTTGTAAAGATGGCTGCAGAGGGCAAAGTAAGTTTAGAAGATTTAAAAGAACCAATTGATTTATGCCTTGGTTGCCGCGCTTGTGAAACTGCGTGTCCCACGAATGTTCAATATGGAAGAATTCTCGATTCGGCGAAAGAAGTCCTTTCTGAGAAAACAAAGAAGAGCATTGGGCAGAGAACGGTCGAATCGGCCCTGTTTCGGAAACTATTGCCGAGCGAACGGTTGCTTACTGTGGCAGGGGCAGGTTTGTACGCGTATCAAAAAACGGGTATGCAGAAGTTAGTGCAAAAAAGCGGGGTGCTGTCATTCTTTCTGCCCGAAGGTATGCACGCATTTGAAGCAATTATGCCAACCGTTCTTCCGCCACGGAGAAAGGAGCGGAAGCGGGTAATCATGAATGAGGAGCCTACGTATAAAATTGGATATTTTCTTGGTTGTTTAATGGATACGATGTTCGCTGACATTAACAATCAAGCGATGACACTGCTTGAAAAAGCAGGATGCCATGTTGAGATACTCGGTAATCAAGCGTGTTGTGGCGCTTTGCAAAATCATGGTGGTGACCTAGATACGGCAAAAGAGCTGGCGAAAAAGAACATAGTGGCATTTGAAGAAGCTAGTTACGATTATATTGTATCAAGCATCGGCGGTTGCGGTGCGATGTTAATGGAGTATGGCGAATTGCTAGATAATGAACCTGAATGGCGGGAGCGAGGAGAAGCTTTTGCAAGAAAACACGCAGATGTGAGCGTCATCCTTGCTGAATGTGGGCTTGAACTTAATCAGCCTATTAGAAAAACAGCGGTTTATCAACCTTCTTGCCATATGACCCATGTACAGAAAAACGTCGAGGCTCCTCTCGCGCTCATTCAATCGATCCCGGAGCTTACGTATAAGCAAGTACCAAAGCAAGACATGTGCTGCGGCTCCGCAGGTATTTACAATATCCTTCATTTTGATGAAGCAATGGCAATTTTAGACTCGAAAATGCCTCATGTTGAGACCGCACAACCTGAATTAATCATTACGACCAACCCAGGCTGTCACCTGCAAATGAAACTTGGTGTAGAACGGGCAGGGTTAACTGAAAAAATTGAGGTGAAGCACTTGGTCGAAGTGTTAACTGAGGCAACAAGAGAGGAGTGTACGAATGATTGATTACGTCATTGTTGGCGGTGGAATTGTTGGGTTATCTGTTGCTTATGCACTTAAACAACAAGAGCCAGAGGCAACCATTCAGATTGTAGAAAAAGAGAAAGAAGTCGCTTGCCATCAAACTGGTCATAACAGCGGTGTCATTCATTCTGGGATTTATTATAAGCCAGGTAGTTTTAAAGCAAAGTTTGCCAAAGCAGGCAGTGAATCAATGCGTTCCTTTTGCATCGAACATGGGTTGGATGTGGACATTTGCGGGAAAGTCATTGTTGCAACTGAAGAAAAGGAACTCGCGCAACTGGAAAACTTGTATCAACGGGGCTTGGATAATGGTTTAAAGGTAGACTTGCTTTCGCGTGAAGAGCTATTAGAGATAGAACCACATGTACGTGGGCTGGCTGGCATTCGAGTTCCAGCTGCGGGTATTGTCAATTACAAACACGTTTCCGAGAAACTAGCAGAACTATTTGTTGAGAAGGGTGGGAAACTGGCACTCTCTCAAAAAATAATTGGTATTCAAGAAGCTGATGAACATGTTGATGTTGAAACCGATATGGGGCGTTACCGGACACGCTATTTGATTAATTGCGCTGGACTGCATAGCGACCGAATCGCAAAACTTGCAGGTTATCATCTGGATATGAAGATCGTGCCTTTCCGTGGTGAGTATTACAAACTGAAACCAGAGAAACGCTACCTTGTTAAAAACTTAATTTACCCCGTACCTGATCCAAACTTTCCTTTTCTTGGCGTCCATTTTACAAGAATGATTGATGGGGAAGTAGATGCAGGGCCCAACGCGGTTCTTTCGTTTAAACGGGAAGGGTATAAGAAAACCGATTTTAGTGCGAGGGATCTATCAGAGACGCTCTCATACCAAGGATTTTGGAAGATTGCGGGCAAGTTTATGAAGGAAGGCGTTGAAGAGATGCGCCGTTCGTACAGCAAGAAGCTATTTGTACAAAATTTGCAGAAACTGATCCCGGAAGTTCAGGAAGAAGACCTCATTCCTGGACCAAGCGGCGTCCGTGCCCAAGGACTGACGATCAACGGAGAGCTCGTAGATGATTTTCACATCGTTTCAGGGAAACGTACGCTCCACATTTGCAACGCACCATCTCCAGCGGCAACGGCTGCACTTGAAATTGGCAAAGAAGTTGCACAACGAGCAAAGAAATTGCATCGGCCGGGAATGAAATAAAAACAAAACCGAGACATCAATAGGTGTCCCGGTTTTGTTCGATTAATCGTGCAATGCAATTTCCTCACCAACACTCGCTTTAACTGCT
Organism: Shouchella patagoniensis; assembly: GCF_002019705.1. Lineage (GTDB taxonomy): Bacteria > Bacillota > Bacilli > Bacillales > Bacillaceae_D > Shouchella > Shouchella patagoniensis. The sequence goes on from NZ_KV917377.1 coordinate 4,443,044, forward strand.
TTGTGATAGACTGCGACCGCAATAGCTGTATCCAAATACGCCACGCCAACAGACTTATAAAAGGTAATCTCTTCATCATTTTCTCTACCCGGTTTTTCTTTAGCAAGAATCGGTGCCAATTCGCTATAAAGCTGATCAAAGTTCCACGTACCATCCTCAATTGGAATTAATAAATCGCCCGCTTCATGTTGTGCACCCTCTTGTGTATCGACCACAATTTTGCTACTTTTGTTTAACGTCGTCACGTCCACTTCTTGCATCGTTGCTTGAAAAGAACCGATACCATTAATATGTGTGCCTGATTTTAAATCGTTTCCGTCAAATACTGGCGTGTTTGATTTCGTGCTGCACACAAGGATGTCACAAGCCTCGACTGCTTCTTTCACCGATTCAACGACGACAATGTCGCCATTCCAACTCGGTAGTTGTAACCGCATATTTTCAGCAAACAGTTGAGCTTTTTCATGTGTACGGTTGTATAAGTAAATCGTGTTGATGTCTCTAACTGCAAGGACGGCTTGTATTTGTCCAATTGCTTGTGCGCCAGTACCAATGACGCTTAACGTATGTGCATCTGCTTTAGCGAGGTATTTTGTTGCAACGCCACTACTTGCGCCAGTGCGTAAAATCGTTAAATAAGAGGCGTCCATTAAAGCGACATGCTCGCCAGTCGTTGTGTCCGTTAAAAGAATCGCGCCACGCAACGCAGGTCTGCCTGATCTCGGGTTATCTGGAAAAACGCTCACCATTTTAATCGCGCTATAGCCAAGTGATTCGCTGTATGCTGGCATGTAAAGGCTTGTACCGTTTGTTGCTTGATGAGAAAGAGCAGTTCGGACTGGTGTTTTGGCGTTTCGGTTAACAAGAAACGCCTCTTCAATATCTTTTAAACAATCTTCCATTTTATAAAGAGATTCGATAGCTGATTTTGTTAAAATTTTCATCGGAGAAGACCACCTTTTTTAATCGAGTTCTCGATGTCTGGTTTCACGCGTCGCAAGCACGGCCACAATGGAAATAACGCCTGCTAAGATAATATAGAGCGAAATCGGGACAGACGAGTTGTTAAATGTATTAAGCAAGTAAGTAGCAAGTAGTGGTGCAGTTCCTCCAGCAACGGCAGCACCAATTTGATAGCCAACCGTAACACCTGTATAACGGACATTTGCGCTAAAAATCTCTGAAAACATCGTTCCGAGTACAGCAGTGACAGGTGCCCAGAAGATACCTAAAGCAACAACAGTAGCGACAAATAACCAAAGTGTTGAACCAAGGGAAAGCAAATAGAAGTAAGGAAAAGCAAACAAAATCATCCCTATTGTTCCACAAATGAAGACGGGTTTTCGACCAACCTTATCGGAGAGGGATCCCATAAGCGGAATCATCAGAGTAGCCGCCAGCGTCCCGATTGTAACGGCGTTTAAGGCGGTTAATCGATCAAACGTTAAATACGTTGTTGTATATGCAATGACAAATGTTGAAAAGATATAAAACGGTCCTGTCTCGACAATTTTTGCGCCAACCGCAATTAATACTGAACGCCAGTGGTAACGAAATGTATCAAACAACGGGACTTTAGCAATATTCCCGGATTCTTTTGCTTCTTTAAAAGAAGGTGTCTCATCAAGAGATTTACGAATCCACAAGCCTAGGAAAACAAGCACAGCACTTAAAACAAATGGAACACGCCAGCCCCATGCCATAAATTGCTCATCAGGCAACAAGCTCATAACGGAAATTGCGAGCGTTCCCATTAACATCCCGATGGTCACACCCATCTGCGGCACGCTACCGAATAGCCCACGCTTTTTCTTTGGTGAATATTCAACTGCAAGCAGGAGAGCGCCACCCCATTCGCCGCCAATGCCGAGTCCTTGAATGCAGCGTAGTGTAATTAATAAGATAGGTGCCCAGACGCCAATCATTTCATAGGTAGGCAACAGACCAATGAGCACTGTTGCACCGCCCATAAGAGAGAGCGTTATCACAAGTGTTTTTTTACGGCCAATTTTATCACCAATGTGGCTAAAGATCACACCACCAAGTGGACGGATAAAAAAAGGCAAGGCAAATGTCACATAAGCGAGCATGACACCAACAACGGGGTCATAGGACGGGAAAAAAAGTTGGTTTAAGACGATTGCCGCGACTGTACCGTAAAGAAAGTAATCAAACCATTCAATAGAGCTCCCTATTAAACTGGCAATTAGAGCCTTGCGTGAATCTTTTTTTGAAATCGTTGGTTTTACCTGTTTTGTTTCAATTACTGAATCAATTGTGTTCATCCCAAAACCTCCTGAATAGTTAGAAATTACAGTGTCACTTCAATTTCAAAACATAAAAAAAGGACTTTTTTGATTGAGATGGGGGTGTTCCCATTTTTATGATGTTATTATACATAGGAGAGATAGAAAGTACAATGTTTTTTGAAAATTAGTTCATTTGGAGGAGTATGATGAAGACGGGGATTGGTATTCAGATAAAGAAAGTGCGGAAGCAAAGAAAAATGACATTGAAACAATTGGCAGAAAAAACAGGACTGTCCATTAGTTTTCTATCACAAATTGAACGTTCAAAATCATCGATGACTCTCGAATCTTTACATAAAGTCTCTGATGCTTTGGATATAAGCCCAAGCCAATTTTTTTCGGAAAATAAGGATATCGATACACCTATTTCAGGAAAGGAAACGATGAACAAACAAGCGGACTCGTTTTTTCATTACCATTCGTTGATTGGGAGTATGACAAATCCGTTGTTTGAGCCGAGGATCGTTACGCTCTTGCCAACTGAAGAGAAAGTGAGTCCGTTCAGGCACGAAGGTCAAGAATTTATTTATATTTTACAAGGCACATTAACCTTGTTTTATAAAGATCATTATTATGAATTAAATACAGGTGACAGTTTTCATTTTGAATCAACAGAAGCCCACAATTGGATTAATTACTCAAAAGAAACAGTGAAATTGCTTCAGGTTGTAGCGAAAAGATAGGAAAGAGAAAATAGAAAAGTGAAAGGTTATGTTAGAACGGACTTTTCTAGTGGAAGGAGGAGGGATAGAAATGATTAACATTCAACTAGGCACAAAAGAGCACGTTGACGGAATTGTCATTATGTGTACGGAGGCCTTTCGTCTTACTTCGCGTGGATTATTAGCAAGTGAATCGATTGATAGACGGTGCAAAGAATTTTTTAACAAAGCAAGGGTATTAAAAGAAGTGACTGAACGCAATTGGAATTGGGGTGGCTATATTGTTGCTGTAGAAAACGGTCATGTAATAGGTGCTGGTGGAGGTGGGATGACTGGTGAAGGCATAGGAGAGGTTTTTGTGCTTTACTTGGATCCTAATCGACGGAATGAAGGCATTGGTTCGAGAATACTAAAAGCCATTACAGAACAGCAAAAAGTGTTAGGGGCAACAGAACAATGGGTATCGGTTCAAAAAGACAATCAAAAAGGGATTCCCTTTTACGAAGCTAAAGGGTTTTTGTTTCAACAAGAAGTGCATTCCTACGAAAGTCAGAAAGCAGAGCGAGCTGTATCATTGCGCTATAAAAGAATGATTTAAATTTTTTGAGACCACGTGGAAAGCACAGGTCTCTTTTTCTATTATCGTGTAGGCACATGGAAGGAACTTCAAAAAAACTGTTGAAAATGAGAATCGTTATCAATATAATGAGGTTGAAAGAATGCTAGGAGGGATTGTATGTTTTTGCAAACAAAAACATTGATTGTGGAAGAAGGTCATGCGAACAAGATGGTTGAAAAGTTCTCAACTGAAGGCGTCATTGAAGAACAGCCTGGCTTTATTGATTTAAATGTGATGAAGCAAAAGGCGCGAAAAGGCCAGGAGGAAGTATTGGTTCTTATTCGCTGGAAATCAGAAGAAGCATGGAAGGCATGGGAGAAAAGCGATGTACATTTAGCAGGCCATAAAGCAAATCGTGGCAAGCCAAAACCTTCTTTTATTATTGATTCAAACCAAAAGGTATATGAACAACTAGCTTCAAAGACTTACCGTGAACCAGTAAGCAAATAGAATGAAGTGAGCGGGATGACCCGTTTTTTTCTTCCAATTGAGTGAGAATGAATATCATTTATGAGAGGGATTGATGAGAATATGCTTCCATCAGCTAAGCGTATTGCCGAAAACGCCTCTTTACAAGCTTTTCTTAATAGCTTTACCCGTGAAACGGGGCTAGGAAAAATCGTACCAATCCATGAAATTGAGGAGGCGGTCGGTTTCCGCCGTCTACAGAGTCAAAAAGTGATGAAACTAGGGTTAGCTAGGCAAGCGTGCCAATTACTGATAGAAGTGCATTATGAATCGCTTGTTGGACGTCACACATTTGGTACAGTCTTGAAAGAAAGTTATGGTCGAGCATCTCAAGAAGAAGAGCCATTAGCTGTAATGATTCTGCTTATTCAAGAGTTGCACTTACAAACAAAAGCCAATCCACAAATACAAGATTCCACCTTTGAGGAATGTTTAGTACGAATGATTGAAAGTTGCCAGACGATGGGTGTCTACATCGAAGAACGAATGAATGAAAAGGAAGCGCTGTACGAGCCGAAACAATCATTTATTGATTCAGAACAGTCGCTATTATATGGACATTGGTTGCATCCTACTCCTAAGAGCAGACAGGGGATGACCCATTGGCAACAACAATCATTTGCCCCGGAACTAAAGGGGGACTTTCAACTCTACTATTTTTATGTGCATCACACAATTCTGGAACAAGAATCATTAGGGAAGATGAGTGCGTGGGAAATGGTGTCACAAGAGGTTGAAGGGATAACCGAATTACCAGAACTTGATGAGAAGTGGTTGACTTACCCAATGCATCCGTTGCAAGCAGAGTATTTGCTTTGTCAGCCACATGTAAAAGAAGCGATACATGTGGGGCTTATTAAAGATATTGGACCCGCGGGCAAACGCTTTACGGCAACGTCGTCGATTCGTACTGTTTATAGTGAATCAAGTAAATGGATGTACAAATTTTCCATTCCTGTTAAAGTGACAAATTCATTGCGTAACAATAAGCGACATGAGCTTCGAGCAGGTATATTAGTCGCAAAGTTACTGACTCATTCTCCGTGGCTGCAACAAAGTAAGACATTTACGATGATTACGGACCCTGCTTATTTAACGGTTCGATTACCAGGGTTAAAAGAATCAGGATTTGAAACCATTATTCGCGAAAATCCATTTTCAGATGGCGGACAGGGGATTAGTTCTATAGCTGCCTTGGTGCAAGATCCGTTGCCTGGATGCTCTTCAAAACTTAAATCGATTATTGTAGAACAAGCGGAACAAGAAAAAACAACGGTTGCCAACATTAGTATTCGTTGGTTTAACACATACATAACGATCGCACTTCAGCCCCTTATTCGTTTGTATGATGAGCTTGGCGTTGCGTTAGAAGCTCACCAACAAAATAGCTTACTTGACGTAAGTGAAGGGTATCCAAGTGCCTACTATTATCGAGATAATCAAGGCTATTATTTGGCGGACTCGTATAAAGCTCTACTACTGAATAAAGAGCCTGATTTACTAGAAACAAATGGCTTGTTTTATGAAGATTCACTAATTGAGAACCGATTTTCGTACTATTTGTTAATGAACCAAGTGTTTTCGATTATCCATCGTTTTGGTGTAGACGGATTAATAGATGAATCGATCTTGATGTCAATATTGCGTAGTGAGCTTGAAAGGATCAAGCAGACATGTATAGGTGCGGGACGTTCATTCATCGGAGGATTGTTGGAAAAAGAGAAACTTGCGTTTAAAGCAAATTTATTAACACGGTTTCATGATGTGGATGAACTAGCAGAGGATTTAGAACAAGCAGTGTACGTAAAAATTAAAAACCCGCTCCATAAAGAAGAGGAGAAAGTAGAGGTGGCTTATGCAAAAGCTGTCTACTCTACCAACTAAATGTGATCAACGAGTGATGAGGCAACTAGTGGAAGCAATTTTATTTGAGGAAATCATACCTATAGTTGAAACAGAGATGAACGACGGATGGAAGTTGTTTAGATTTCAAGGCAACGAAGCCACATATCAATGCATGGGCAAACGTTCAGCGTTTAGTCGAATACGCTTAACGGGTTCTCTTCTTGTATGTCGTGACGAAGGGAAGCAAGAGATCGCTTCTATTACTGAGTTAGTCTATGATCTTCCAATCTCATATGAAAGAAAAGAAAAGATTCTACATGAGCTTAAACAAACGGTTTTGTTGACTGAAAGAAATGAAGCATTGCTTGAGATACCTCTATCAAGAAGAGAGCTTTCCTATGAACGTTTAGAAGCGGTACTAGTGGAAGGGCATCCATACCATCCGTGTTTTAAAGCAAGAACAGGCTTTTCAATAGAAGATCACGAACGGTATGGCCCAGAAGGAGAGAACGTGTTCCAACTGATTTGGCTTGGCATTCGAAAAGAGGATGTAACGGTCTCTTATCCAGTAGAAGAACATAGCTTTCTCCAACAAGAATTAGGGTATGCCGTTTGGAAGCAAGTTGTTCAAGCATTATGTAGACAAGGTGGGCAGCTTTATGACTATCGGCTAGTACCAATCCACCCGTGGCAGTGGTATGCGTTAAAAGAGGATCAGTTAAATGAAGCTATTCTTAAAAAAGAGATCCTGTATCTTGGTCACTTTGGTGATGCTTATAAAGCGACACAATCTTTACGGACGGTGATGAATCAAGAGGATATACGAAAAGCGCATGTGAAACTACCGTTAAATGTCGTCAATACGTCATCGCTGCGTTCAATCGCTCCACATCTTATTGTAGCAGCGCCAAGTATTTCAGCGTGGTTAAAACGTATCATTGATTGCGATCCTTTCTTAAAGGATGAAGCAAACGTTCAGATTTTAACAGAATATGCTGGTGCTGCATACGAGCCTTCGGGAAAGCCTTGGAACAAAGCGGTATTTGGGCAAATTGGCTGCATCTATCGTGAAAGTATTGCTACTAAAGTGATTGGAAGGGAACAGGCTATTCCATTTAATGCGCTTCCACTAGTAGAAAAAGATGGCGATCTATTTGTTACACCTTATTTGGAATCTTACGGGGTGGAACCTTGGCTTGAGCAGTTAATCGAAGTGAGTGTCATCCCCATTATACATTTACTCGCAGAGCATGGAATCGCGCTAGAAGCTCATGCCCAAAACATGGTGCTTGTTCATGAAAATGGGTGGCCAAAGCGTGTTATTTTAAGAGACTTTCATGAGAGCCTAGAATATTGCAAGGGATTTGTTCAGAAACCTTCTTGGATTCCTGCTTTTGAGAATCTTCATAAAGCATTTAAAGATGGAGCAGTAAATGAACATTACTGGATGTCGTCGATTGAAGCATTAAGAGAGTTGCTAATGGATACGTTGTTTGTTTATCAGTTATCCGAACTTTCTTGGCAAATTGAAGTCCATAATGGTTATCCAGAAACGCAATTTTGGCAGTTAGTCGATCGAGCTATCCGCGAATACATAAAGAAGGGAATCGTTCCAAAAGAACGTATTAAGGCGTTAGGGTTAGATGTGCCCATTATAACAACGGAATCACTGCTCAAACGTAAATTAACTGTTGAGTCAGTTTGCAGTCACACCGTGCGGAATGAGCTAGGAAAGGAGCGATTTGCATGTTTGCAGTAGATGATCAACTTTTTACAGAAAGTGATTATTATCATTATGAGCACCAACTGAACAAGCATCCGATCTGGCAAAAAGCAGATAAATGGCGAATTGCTGTCTGCCCTGAAGATATTGGAAAGTGGATTATGCTCTTACTTTATTTAAAGAAAAAAGAAGCAAGTGTAGTACCAATTCATCCTTCCACACCAATTACTGCAGCAGAGCGAATTGCCGAACAGGCTGGTTGTTATTATTTATTTTATCATTCGTTTGAGGCACCAATTACTTTATCGAATCCACAAAGTAACATTCAACCAGGCTTGGTTCAATTTAGCTCTGGTACGACCGGAGAACCGAAACAAATAAAACGGAGTTGGGTTTCAATTGATGAAGAGATCGCGGCTTACAGCATTCAATTTAAGGATGTCGAAGTGGACACGATTATCGTAGCTTGCCCGGTGACACATTCATATGGTCTCATCAGTGGCGTATTAGCTGGATTTGCTCAAAACAAGCATGTTCTTATTGTGACAACTCAAAACCCAAAGTACGTATTAAAAAAAGCGAAAGAGCATTCGAAATACTTGCTTTATGCAGCGCCTCCACTCCTCTATACACTGGCGAGATTCATCAAAGGTGAGGAGCGATTATACGGGGTTATGACCTCTGGGACAAGACTGTCTGATACATGGTTCAAGACGATTCGAGCTTCAAGTGTGTTTCTAATGCAACAATATGGCTGCTCGGAGATCGGATGTATGAGCGTAACACAATCTTTGAGTCATCCTGATCAAATGGGAAAAACGCTATCGCATTTAAGTATTACAGCTGGTCAAAGCAAAAACAAACCAGCAGAGATAGCAGTAATAAAAGGTGCTCGCTCAATGGCAACAGGAGATTTAGGTTATTTTAACAATGAAGGCGTGCTCTGCTTTCTCGAGCGAATAGGAGATATGATTAATGTTGCTGGTTTGAATGTTTATCCACATGAAGTGGAACAAGTTCTTTGTCAGCATAATGAAGTGAGTGAGGCTGTTGTTTACAAGAAAGTTGACACTTTTGCAGGAGAAAGAGTATATGCTCAAGTGGTTGCAGATGAACAGATACTGTCGGTGGACGGGTTAAGAAGCTGGTGTATTGAGTATTTAGCACCTCACCAGATTCCGCAGCAATTCACAATAGTGGACGCTATTCAAAAAGGTGCAAATGGAAAAATAAATCGTAAGCAATTAGGGGAGGTGGCGGAATGACATATAAAGAAGCAGTGAGCGCCATTTATGAGATTTTAAAAACAGAGCTTCAAATAAACACACTCGAATCTTTTCATGAAGACGCTCGTTTAAATGAAGATCTTGCAATTGATTCCGTCATGATGCTTCAAATTTTGCTACAGCTTGAAATGGATTATGGCATTGAGATTCCTGATGAAAAAATTGAAAGAGACTCCTTTTTTAGTGTGCGGACATTAGCTCAATTTTTGGAGCTGCAAGGACAATCGGAGCCTACTCATGATTAAAGTACACTGTTTTGTTAGCTGTGTATGTGAATTACTAAAGAAAAGAGGAGTGGATCATCGGCCTTATTATTTTGGGGTATGGGATGCCGATTTTGCTCTTGATGACTCGTTTGCTTTAGCCTATCATGCTGATGGAATTGATCATTCGTTCTTTAAGAATTGGTATGAGCTATTATATGGCATTCGCCTACATGAGTGGTATGAAGAACAGAAAACAAAGGAAGAAAATATCGAGACGTTAGACTATTTGGTTGAGAACAAAGGAAGTGGTCATCATATTATGGTGATGCTTGACTTATCTTTATTGCCAGAACGAGAAAATAAATTTCATCAAAAGCCTTTTCCTCATTACGTCATGCTAGAGAAGACAAATGATCCAGAGGAATGGTTTATGTTCGATCCTGATTTTCGCTGGGAGGGACGCATCAAGAAAAAACGCATACTAGATGCGGTTCGATCACCTGATGTAGGTGGTGGCTTTTCATTTGATGGAGATCAGATTCATGTGCCAACAGCTCAAACCGTTGAAGCCTATTTTCATACGTGCATGAAATTAGATAAGAACCCTTTGACAGAAGCGGTCCGCTCGATTGTAGAAGCGTTTATGTATGGAAGTGAACAACATCGATTATCTGAACTAGGTTCTTCACTTAAACAACTTCCTGTTTTAGCGATCCGTAAGTATGCCTATGAACATGCATTTGCTTATTTTTGGATGGCTCTGGATTTTGGTGAGGAAGTATTCGAAGCATGGTGCGATGAAATTGAATCGCTTGAAAAAGGCTATAAAATTGTTCACTATCGGGCGATGAAATTAGCAAAGACAAAGAAAGAAGAAGATTATCAAGCGTTATGTGATCAGTTGGATAAACAAGATAAGCTCGAAACAGCGATAAAACACGGGTTACATCAATATTTTACTCAATGGGCACAAAAACAAAGCCAAGTCGAACAAATTGGTTAAAGGAGGATGAAATGAACCTATCTATTTGTACAATTTCGTTTCGTCATGGATTGCAGTCGATCGAACAAATAACGGAATGGGCTGGGAAACGAGGATTTGATGGGATTGAACTTTGGGGGACCCATGCTCGGCATTTGGCCAGTGATCCAGAATTTAATGGAAGTTGGTTGCGTTCTATAGGGTTATCGGTACCAATGATAAGTGATTATTTGCCACTTGAGCAAAGCTGGGATGAAGTAAGAGCTACCGCAATTCGTACGTTTTCCCTCGCCAACCATTGGAAGACAAACCATGTTCGAATTTTTGCTGGTGGAAAAGGTAGTTTGCAATCGACGAATGAGGAGCGGTCTTATATTGCGGCTCAATTACATCGCTTATGTCATTTAGCTGAAGACAGAGGACTACGAATTTTGCTGGAGACACATCCACGCACATTATGTGATACGCTCCCATCCACTCTACAGCTATTGGCAGAAGTGAACCACCGAGCATTGCATGTTAATTTTGATGTTCTTCATGTATGGGAGAGTGGGGTGGACGTAAATCTTGCATTTCAGCAACTTCAACCGTTCATTAAGCATATGCATTTGAAAAACATTACTTCGACTGCACATTTAGATGTATTTATACCAGAAAATGTGTTTTCTTCTTCAGGATCTCGAAAAGGAATGACGAGTTTGTTTAAAGGGTGTATTGATTATAAAACTTTTTTTGCTATGAATGATATAAGTGGTCTTAATGCATCACTTGAATGGTTTGGTCCCCACCCTTTTGAAATCTTGGAGGAAGATGGAAAGCAACTACTGCCGTATCGTAAACAAAAACTGTACCATTAAGAGAAAGGGGCTGCTAAGTGACGCCGCCTTAAAAACGGTGTTTTAATAATGAGAAAAAATTGATAATATAAATGGGATTAAGAGTTTAACGTATGGGAGGGATATACATGAGAAAGTTTATTATTTGCTAATAGCAAAGACTGCTATTAGCATACGACTCAAATAAAAGATAGTAGTCTTTGCTTTTCTCTTATTTCAATATAAGGAGGAGCAAAGTATTGGGATACATTAAAGCGGAACGTGTGTTACCAAAAGAACTGCTAAAACAAATACAAACATATATCGACGGTGAATGCTTGTATATTCCTAGAAAAAAACAGAATAAAAAAGGGTGGGGAGAAAAGACCGGTGCTAAAACAGTACTGGAAGCAAGAGATAAAGACATTTATATCCAATATGAACTTGGACGAACGATAAATGAACTTGCTGAACACTTTTTCCTCTCACAGAAGAGCATTGAACGAATTGTGTATCAACAAAAGCGTCATACAAGCAAGGGGGCTGTCCATCAGGTCATAAAGAAGTGACCTTTTTGGGCTTAGCCCTTTTTTTCTTCACAAATTGAGACGAAGATAGCTAAACAACAAAGCTTTTAAGTCATGCTATATTTACAGGCGCACTTAATATTTTGGACCAGTCCTAGTAGAACATTAGCCATGTTCGTTGAAGATACGGCAGGACATAATTGGACAAATCGAGCAAAAAGACAGAGTAGTGTTGGGGATTGTATGAATAGGGTGAAGATTTGAGAAATCATATCAACGTCAACCTACAAGGTAGGTTGACTTTTTATCTTGTGGAGTGATTGATTGAATTCAAGTTTTTTATATCGTATAATCCAGTTATATCGTCAATTACGATGTAATGAAAAGGAGTGGCTATGTCAAATAATGTTTCTCACTTAAATCAATTATGGACAGATATTTATTATTTATTGCGGTATAAGCACAAAGAAAAAGTGACTCACATAGGTGTAAGAATTATGCAGATCATCGAGAAAGAAAGGGAAGTGGGCATTCAAGATATTGCTAGAGTAATGGATATATCACCTAACACGGCATCAGAACATGTGAAGCGTTTAACTGAAAAGAAATACGTTTATAAGACTCGGAGTGATGAAGATGAACGAAAAGTGATTGTGAAACTAACGGATGTTGGTGCAGATGTACTGCATCTAAACTCAAGTTTGGATGAAGGCAAGCTTACCGGAATTTTTGCACAAGCATCAACAAAAGAGCAGGAAGCCATTATTCAATCATTCCAATTACTAAAAGAGTTAGCCAAAAAGAATGAGGAACAGGAACAAATTGATTAGGGGTGAGGTTATGAAGTACAGGAAAGCAACGATAAAAGACATCAATGTTCTAATCGATTTACGGAAAAAGCAGCTTAGTGACGAGGGGATCAAAGCTGATGGTACGATTAATCAGGAGCTTCATCAATTTTTCGAAGTTACATTAAACGATCAGTCACTTATTCAATTATTGGTTGAAGAAAAGGATCAGATCATCGCATGTGGTGCTGTTATGTTTTATCAGTTCCCACCTACTTACACGAACAAAAGTGGGAGAAAGGCTTATATTACAAATATGTATACAGAAAAAGAATACCGTGGAAAAGGGATTGCTACTAAAATACTCACCAAACTGGTGGAGGAAACACGTCAAATTGGCATCTCGAACATATGGCTCGGTGCTTCAATGTTAGGAAGGCCCGTTTATAAGAAGTTTGGTTTTACTGAAACAGATGAGTGGTTGGAGTTAACGGTATAGGGCATTGAAAATTTATGGCGTCATGTGAAAGGACAATACATAAATGATTGGAACGATAGTAAACGTTTTGACAATCATCGTTGGTAGTATGATTGGTCATTTTTTTAAGAAAGGATTAAAGGATTCCCATCATGAGATAATGATGCAAGCGATGGGGCTCGCTGTTGTGGGATTAGGGGTAAGTTCAATTGCGGTACACCTTCCTGTAAGTCATTATCCAGTCCTATTTATTATTAGTTTGGCGATTGGTGGCTTAATTGGGGAATCAATTCGGTTTGAAGAACGATTTAATCGAGCACTTTCTGTATTGCTGAAAGGAAATGTAAATGAAGGATTAACAACGGCTATCTTGCTGTTTTGTGTAGGTACTCTATCAATTGTAGGTCCAATTGAAGCTGCATTAAATCATAACTATACCTATCTATATTCGAATGCCATACTAGATGGATTTACATCTATTGTTTTAGCGTCGACGTTTGGTATTAGCATTGCTTTTTCAGCGATTGTTTTACTTGTTTGGCAGGGTAGCATCTATGCCTTCGCTTCGTTTGCATCTGTAGCAATAACACCAGAGATTTTAACAGAGATCTCAATCATTGGAGGAGTCCTTATTTTAAGCACAGGTTTAAGCATTCTCGGTTTAAAGAAATTTAAAACAATGAACTTGTTGCCTGCAATGATTGTTCCAGTCGTGTTTTTTACAGTGAAAGCATTGGTTGGCTTTTAATAAAGAACAGTAAAAACGTCCTAACGATCTGTTAGGGCGTTTTATTACGCTCTTTTTCAATAGAAGATGAAAGATAATCTTCTATTGTGTAAGGCTGATGACCCGTTAGTTCTGAAAGCGTTAAAAATGTATAGCCTTGTTTATGGAGAGTGGGGATAATCTCTTTTACTGCTTCAACTGTTTCAGAGCGATCACCACCACCGTCGTGTAAAAGAATAACGTCCCCAGGTTGAATATTACTTAATACATGTGACACGATTTGTTTTTTACTACGGTTATCCCAATCCCGCGGGTCTTGATGCCAAGACCAAAGCGATATTTTATGCTCTTTTTCAAGGGCGACGTCAATAATATCGTCATTGTAATACCCACCCACTGGTCGAAAAAATAACGGTTTAATGCCAAACATATCCATTAAGAGGGTGTCCGTTTGCTCGATTTCTTGCGATAAATTTGTTTTACTCACATGTTCATTATAATCGTGTGTGAACGTATGATTTCCAATTTCATGATTCTCAAATAAAATTCGTTTCACGATATCTGGATGTTCTTTGACATCTTCACCAACGACAAAAAAAGTCGCCTGCACACCGTATTCATCTAATACATTTAATAACGTTGGTGTATTTGAACGATGCGGCCCATCGTCAAATGTTAACGCAACAACTTTATCGTCGGTTTCGATATCCCATATGACACTTCCGGTTTTCTCATATTCTGAACGGTCTCTTATGACTGCTTGCGAGATATCACTGACAAGTAAAAGAACCAATAATTGTATAAGCATAGTTGCGTAAACTGTCTTCAAGCAATCATCTCCCTTTGTAAATTTCAATAAAGGTATTATTTGCTAATCGTTTTGTTTTTATGTAATTGAATCTGTTAAATAAAAATGGACACTTTATCTGAATGATTAATTAATAAGAATTATACAAGTGTTATTGGCTGTTTCTGTTGGTCATTCTCTAGACTGTAAGATAAGGGTGTCTTAATAGCAGGACATTTGAAGAAAACAATAAAATAAGCGATTAGAAGCATTCCTATCAAATTCTACTCATTCTCTTTTTTGTTGATCATCTTGTTTTCTTTTTAATCCTTCTTCGATTAATAGATAAACAGTTTTAGAAAATGTTTTAATCTTGTATTCTTTTTGATAACACTCTATTTTTTGTACTAAAGTTTTCGGGAATTTAATAAGTTTCGGTTTACGTTCCAATTTTTGTGATGCCCCTTTCACGGAGAATATTATGCTTGTATAAGTAGCTTGTCAACAAGATTTTTTATTGGGGGCATGTACTAGGATTTATTAAATATGAAGGAATTATTTTTTCGAAATAGGAGAGTATATACTATTAGAAAAAGATATTGACTTTCTGAAATGACAGGGGTATGTTTTGGTTTATAATCTACCAGACGTCTGAAGGCTTAACAATTGATTGTGAATTGTGCAAGAACCAAGAGAAACATCTAAAATTCTTGAGGTGAATTCTTTTTATAAAGGTATGGCTCATTAATAGCCCTCGATCCGACAATTCACCTCGTAAGCCTCTGTGGAGCGAAGAATGACAATAATTATACTATTTCTTTGGGTATGGTAAGGGAGTGTGACGGTTGGCACAAGTAAAACAATGTATAGTAATCGGGCTTGGTAGTTTTGGTGGTAGTGTATGTACCGAAATTAATCGGCAAGGTCATGATGTTATGGTGGTAGATATAGACGAGTATCGATTAGAAGAATACAGAGAAATTACAGCTCAAGTTGTCTGTATGGATGCAACTGAAGAACGATTACTAAAAACATTAGGGTTAAATCAATTTGATTTTGGCGTTGTTGCAATTGGTTCAAACATTGAGGCAAGCATACTCATTTCAGTTAGTTTAAAAGAATTAGGTGTACCTGTTATTTGGGCAAAAGCTGAGAATTACCATCACAAAAAATTACTTGAACGCCTAGGAATTGACCATGTGATTATGCCTGAAATTGATATGGGCGTGCGAGTTGTGCAAAATATGCTCTCAGAGTCATTTGTTGATTATATTGCGCTGTCAAATGAATATAGTATTGTAGAATATAAAGCAGGAACAAAAATGATTGGAAAGTCACTTGCCGGTTTAAATTTCAAAATGAAATACCGCTTAAACCTTGTGGCGATTCAGTCAAAAGGAGCCACTAATGTAACTCCTATGCCTGACGATACAATCAAACAAGGAGATATTTTGATTGTCATCGGTCATGATCGTGATATTAAACGATTTCAAGAAGAAGGGTTAGAATGAGCTGGTTGAGATGTGGACATGCTTAGAAATGACAATAACGTGATAGAGTCCCTCTTGTTAATAATTTTTTTGTCAATTAATTTCGTTAATAGGCTGTGGAGAAGTTCTGACCTCTTTTTCACCAAACAACGGGACTTAACTAAATAATCTTTGATATGTATAGGGTTGTGGTATATCTTTAGCGATGCTCTTATGTTTATTGGAGCCGCAAGCGTATTTAGAAAGAGTGGCAGTAAGTTGATGACGTTCTCATTATTCTCGCAAGCGTTGTTATCGGCAATTCCATCCACAAATAAGCAAAAAAAAATGAGAACGGATTATTTTAAAAGGCGATGTACCTAGTTCGATGAATATTCCAAGCGGTTGCCGATTCCGGACGCGATGCCCAATCGCCACGGACGCATGTATAGAACAGCCCCCAGAATTTAGAGATATAAGCAGTGGTCACTATGTTGCGTGTCATTACGCATAAATCTTTAGTGTAATAGAAAAGAGGGCAACCCCGGTTGCCCTCTTTATGTTATCTATTTATTCTTCGCCTGCATCTTCTTCTAAGTTAAGGTCGCCTAGCAATTCATCTTCAAATTCATTCGCGTCAATAGCATTATCTAGTGCTTCTTGAGGAATTTCAATTTCTTCAATTTCATTAAATAAAGAATATGTTCCTTCTGCGTTACCAGTCATGTTAATGGTTGTGCCATCTTCTTCTATGATAACGTCATAGCTCATTTCCATTTTTTCTTGATAGAACGTCTCTTTATTCACATAAATAGTGTAAGCCATATTCTCAAGTTCAAACTGTTCCATTGTTTCTGCGAGTTCTTCTTCAGAAAGCCCTATATCGTCTTGGCCCATTTCCATAAAAGAAAGAACAAGTTCATTTAAGTCTTCGTTTGCTCCCTCAACATGAAGAATATAGAAATCTTCGTCTTCTTCAAGTGTGATGTGTTCGGATAGATCTTGCATCATTGCTAACTGTTCTTGTGTATCTACTTGCATTTCTTCAGCCATGGATAAATCATCGCTCATGTCAATCATGAACCATTCTGTTCCGAGTGGATTTTGCATGTAGAGTATGCCATCGACTATGTACTGGCTTGTTAAAAAGTCCATACCTAGTTCTGGTGAAGACATCGTTGTATTCATTGAAAGTTCTAATGGTTCTTGAATGGCATCAGCTTGAATAGCTAAACCCATTTCCATTTGTTCACCATCAGCATCAATAATGTAATCCATGGTTAGATCCATTTGAAGACTATTTACTTCTTTCATTGCTTCCGTTGTTTTTGTGAGTACTTCTACCGCAGTCATTTCTTTTTCTTGCTCTTCTGCACCCGTTTCCGCGTCTGTACTTGCATCTTCTGCGTTGTTATCGCTTCCACAGGCAACCAACATAAGCGTAGTAAATGGAATGAGCATAAATCCAGTCATTTTTTTCATAATAATCTCCCCTTGATGTTTGTTTTGGCGTAATGGCAAAAATAAATCAGGCCTATAATTCCATTAACCACTATAATTCAGAAAAGCTTCAACAATCAACCCCTGAGTTAAACAGATTTTTCCTGTAATAACGGTTGAGAGAATGCAAAAAACCCGCCGTAAGCGTGTTTAAGCTTGTTTAAATGAGATAGAAAAAAAGTGAAAAGATTATTTGACAACCCAATTATTGCAGCGTATAGTTAAAACTACTTTTTATACAGGAGGCTTTATGAAAATGATTGACTCAGTCAGATTACGTTTAACCTATATGAACAACTAACTTCATATGTTCAAGGGCTCTGTTCTTATGCAGAGTAAACGGAATCAGTCTGTCCATTTTTATATTCTTCTACGGTTTAAACAAATGGAGAAAGGCGGATGAATCTGCTTTTTTTACTATATTCGGAAACTCCGAGGATTTTTTTGGTTTTTAAAGAATGGAAGACACCCGTTTACGCTTAAGCTACAGAGAGATAATTCTGTAGTTTTTTTGTGTGTAGGAAAATGCCTGTCACAAACGAGGAGGCGAAACCAATTGAATAAACAAAACGTAAAACAATTAGCAAATGAGCACGGAATTCAAATAGTTGAAACAACAATAAAATTAAATGAATCGGGACTTGATTTTCAAGTTGCACACGCAGAAGATACTACGGGACAAAAATGGATTTTACGCATTCCGAGACGTGCTGATTCGATGCGCTCAGCTGAAATCGAAAAGGCTGTACTTGATACCGTTAACAAACATGTTTCTTTTCAGTCGCCACTTTGGGTGATCTACACAAATGAACTCATCGCGTATAAACAGCTTTCTGGCGTGCCTGCGGGAACCGTTGATCCAGAAAACCAAAACTATATATGGGAATTGGATGTTGAGAACATTCCAGATTCTTATCATAAAAGTCTTGGACACGTATTGGCTGAGCTACATCATGTTCCAATTAAAGATTTATCTATATCAGGGCTTACCGTTCATACAGCTGATCAAGCGAGACAATCAATGAAACAACGAATGGACCGTGTCAAACACACATTAGGTGTAAGTGATGAGCTATGGAAAAAATGGCAAGCTTGGTTAGAAAATGAACCAATGTGGCCAAAAACAACTGGCTTAAGCCACGGAGATCTTCATCCAGGTCATGAATTGATCAATGATCAATCTGAAGTGACGGGCCTAATTGACTGGACAGAAGTTTCAGTAACCGATGTGTCGAGAGATTTTGTCACTCACTACATGGTTGCTGGAGTGGAGGGACTTGAAAAAACAATCGCTGCTTATGAGCAAGCAGGAGGAAACACTTGGCCATTAATGAAAGAACATATCATCGAACTCGCAGGCGCTAATGCCATAGGTGTGGCAGAGTTTGCGGCGGTTTCTGGCTTGAAGGAATACGAAGATATGGCAAAACAGATGCTAGGTGTAAGCGAATAGACGGAAAAGAACGAGTCATTGCATTTATAATGAGGGACGTGGTGATGTTCCGTTCCTCATTGCTTGTTCGAAGGAAGGAAACATACAAATGAATAAAAAGAATAATAGTTCAAAACTTGGAAGTGAACCAATCGGAAAGCTTCTACGTGATTTATCGATTCCGGCTATGATAGGTATGTTTGTTATGGCGCTTTACAATGTCGTTGACGTCATTTTCATTTCCTATGGCGTAGGAATTGAGGCAGTTGCGGGGTTAACGATTGCCTTTCCAGTTATGATGATTATGATGGCGGTTTCTGCGGCAGTTGGAATTGGTGGAGCGTCTGTTATATCCAGAAGATTAGGTGAAAACCGAGAAGAAGAAGCAAACAATGTATTTGGGACCGTTATATCTTTAATTTTACTTATTAGCGGAGCTGGAGTTATTAGTGCTTTTTTCTTCTTAGAAGATTTACTTATTCTGTTTGGAGCAACACCGGAAATTTTGCCATACTCATATGATTATATGTTTCCAATCATGCTCGGAACGGTTTTCTTTGCCTTTACCTTTGCGACGAATAATATCATTCGTTCAGAAGGAAATGCTCGGTTTGCGATGGTGACAATGATCATCCCTGCCGTTGTAAATATTATTTTAGATCCAATTTTTATTTTTACTTTAGATATGGGTGTGCAAGGTGCAGGGGTTGCGACAGTTGTGGCGCAAGGCTCGATTAGCATTTATATATTACGTTATTATTTAAAAGGAAATAGCTCATTAATATTGAGCTGGACCAATGTTACGCTTAACTATTCACTTGTGAAAGAAATTCTATCGGTAGGTTTTCCAGCATTTGTCCAACAAGCATCTGGTAGCTTAATGATGATTGCCATTAATGCGATGCTCATCCAACATGGAAGTGATTTACATGTCGGTGTCTTCGGAATAATTCAGCGGATTATGATGTTCACCGTTATGCCAATGATTGGTGTGATGCAAGGGATGATGCCGATAGTCGGATATAATTACGGGGCGAAAAACTTTGAGCGGATGAGGGAAACCATTTGGCTGACGCTGAAAGTCGTTGTACTCTGTTCAATTGGAGTCGTCTTTATTATGATGGCGTTCCCGTCTATTTCGATGAGGATCTTTACAAATGATCCCAATGCAATAGACGCAGGAATAACCGCGATGCGCATCATGTTTGCTGGATTCTTCTTAGCAGGTGTCCAAATTGTCGCTGGAGGTTTGTACCAGGCGTTAGGTAAGCCGGTGCCGGCATTAATTTTATCATTATCAAGACAAATCATTTTTTTAATTCCGTTAGTGTTAATTTTACCTCAGTATTTTGGTATCATTGGTGTGTTTATGGCTTTTCCAATTGCCGATGTGCTGTCATTTATTCTTTCTTCAGCATTGTTGTATCGCGATCGCGACACGATTTTGGTGAAAGGCAAGGATGAAGAGAAAATGGTTTTAGAGAATGAAGAACAAAGCAAATAAAGAATGGAGCATGATCGGGAGCATACGCTTCTGGTCATGCCTTTTTGTAGGCAAAAAAGTTTAGAAAATGATAAGAAATGGTTTATGAAATGATTAGATCCGAAAAGTAAGCTGAAATGGTGGTCGTTTTTGGCTCATTTGCCTTTGCTGGTGTGTTGACTATGCAACAACTTGGTTTTGGTATGGCCATCGCAATAGCTCTTGATGCGACGATTGTACGACTATTTCTTGTCCCAGCTGCAATGAAACTTTTAGGTGATTGGAATTGGTGGCATCCGTTTAAACAAACAAAGCAAAGAGACCGTAAACGTTCTGTAAGTTAAGAATGGAAAAGACCACTCGTCAGAAAATCGTTTATAATAAGTGGAGCAAGGAGAAAGGGGAGTAAACGAAATATCGATTCGTTTAAGCTAATTATTTCATACGTCTTGATAACGATCATTCCCATTGCATTGTTTGTACTCTTTCTCCATTTGCTGTTTCATCTGTTTTTGACAAATGTGGAAGAAATGCAAGGCAATTACCAATTAGAAAATGAAGAATCGCTTGAAGCATTTTTTTATGAAGACCTTGCTTCAATAACAGAAGTAAAGCAAGCGGTCCTTACAACACCAAGTATTCACAGCATGTGGGTTTTTAAAAGTAACCATTATTGATAACGAGAAAGGAATTGGAGAAAAGGATTTGCCCTCTATCTTTGAGCGTTTTACTGTGTAGAAACATCAAGAAAAACAGATTTAGGCGGCAGTGGGAATGGTTTGGCCATTGCGAAACAAATCATAGAAGCACATAAGGGAGAGATTGGTGTAACGAGTGAAGTTGGAAAAGGAACAGCTATTTACTTCACCGTGCCACTGCGTCATAAGGAGGGCATATGAAGCGTATATTTATTGTAGAAGATGAAGAAAGCATTTCTGAATTGCAAAAGGATTATTTAGAGATAAACGGATTTGAGGTTGAGATTGAACATAACGGGAAAGTCGCATTGACGAGGGCTTTAACAGAAAGGTTTGATTTAATTGTGCTTGATGTGATGTTACCAGAAATGGATGGTTTCGCAGTTTGCAAAGCCATTAGACAAGAAAAAGAAATTCCCATTCTTATGGTAACCGCAAGGGTGGAAGAAATTGATTTTATGAGAGGGCTCGGACTCGGGGCAGACGACTATATCTTTAAACCATTTAATCCAAACCATTTCGTTGCGAGAGTGAAAGCTCATCTTGCTAGGTATGATCGACTGGTGGGTATGAATGAAGATACGCAAGAACAAACGATGATAGGACGATTATGTATTGATCATAGTGCAAGAATTGTTCAATTAGATGGAGAACCGATTCATTTGCGGGCAAAAGAATATGATTTGCTGACGTTTCTTGCTGGAAATCCTGGTCAAGTGTTTACGAAAGAACACCTTTATGAACGAATTTGGGGAATGGATGCGATTAATGAGCTAAGCACTGTAACAGTTCACATAAAAAAAATCCGGGATAAATTGCAGCGGAACGAGACTGAATTTGATCAAATTGAAACGGTTTGGGGTGTAGGGTACCGATTTAAACGATCATATACGGGAGAAAACCAATGACTTCAATGAGTGTGATTCTTTTTTAGGAACTATATAAAAAAATAGCATCGAGTTTTACATATAAGAGGACCAGTAGCTCTTTGAATTGGATTCGATTTGGTTAAACTGTGTTAAGAAATTAATTAAATTTCACTTACCCTAGGATAATATAAATTAAAGAGCCATTACTAAAAGAAAAGTAAGGGCTTTTCACATTTAATTAACCGAGACATATATTTTTGGAATCCACTTATGAATGTTTTACACTTTCTTAATTAAGTGTCTTATTTGCAATTTCATACAACGATATTCCATATCACTTATTGTTTCCAAACGAGGGTCTATTCCATTATGATAGAGTGAAATAGATAGCAGCGAATTTGTTTTTAGTCTCAAAGTGAAAACTCATTCGAAAGAGCAAGGGGGAAACCAACGTGCAAGGAGTTTGCATACGAATTGATAAAGGAGAAGGGTTCTCTGCTGATCCACATGTTTCGTTGGTGCATGGCGAAATGATTATTGGTCGTTCTAGAGGAGAACAGGGGTATAAAACAGAGTCAGCTCTTTATTTCCCTAACCCTTATATATCTAGGCGACATGCAAGAATACAAGAGGAAGATGGGCACTACTCGATAATGGATTTAAATAGCAAACACGGGGTTAGCGTTAATGGAATGACTTTGGAAAAAAATCGGTCTTTTCCGCTGAACCATCGTGATTCAATCGAGCTCGCAAAAGGTATTATTGAACTAACGTTTTTAAATGCAAACGAAATCAATGAGTTGACGAGAGAACTTGATTTTAGCATGATAGCATCAAGGATTCATGTGGATCGGGCAAGACGTCAAGTAACGATAGATGGCAAACGGCTCGCATTAAGTGGTAAACATATGGAATTGCTACTATGCTTATATGAAAAACGAAACCAAGCTGTGAGCTATGAAGCATTAAAGCGAATTGTCTGGTCAGAGCGACTTGCTGAAAGTGACGATGCTATCCCGGATGTGGGTAAGGAAGAGATTAATGCGTTAGTCTATCGCTTGCGGCAAAAGCTTGGTGAATACGGGAAGTGCGTTGTGACAATTCCGAGATACGGGTATATGTTAGAAATTGAAAAGAACTAGGAGGAAGCCCTCCTACAATTAAAATAACAGAAAAATAAAAATCTTATTAGGGGATTGTGATGAACTCATCATCTTTGTTCCATGTTTCTTTTTGTAGAAGCTTGCTAAGATAAGGTGTATAGAAAAGGGGAGTAGAAAATGAAGAAGTTAATCATAACGGTTTTCTTAGCGGCTATTGGTACTGCTTTTTTATTTTTCCGCGAAGATCCAGAGCCAATAGAAGCAAGCAATGCGGAGAATTTATTGGAAATTGGTGAGAGTAAAGCAGCGGCAATATTGGAAGATAAAAATGCGGCTTTTGTGCTTAGTGATGTAACGCAAAGAAGGTCGTTTATATATAATAAAGATCGTGCCTATCAAAGTTTTTCGCCTCAATCGACTTTTAAAATTCTAAATGCATTAATCGGATTAGATACAGAAGTTGTTGAAGATGAATATGTAATAAAAAATTGGGATGGGGTAAAGCGTGAAATCGACGTTTGGAACCAAGACCATACTCTTGGTTCCGGTCTGAGAGATTCCGTCGTTTGGTATTACCAGGAATTAGCAAGAGAAATTGGCGAAGCAGAGATAAAAGAAGGTCTTGTTAAAGCGAATTATGGAAATAAAGACATCAGCGGGGGAATTGATGAGTTTTGGTTAAGTAGCACTCTCCAAATATCACCAGTCGAGCAAGCTCACTTTCTAGCAGCTTTATATCGAGAAGAATTACCATTTGATGAGCATGCGTTAAAAACGGTGAAGCGGATGATGATTGAAGAAGAGGGAGACCGTTATACTCTGTATGGAAAGACGGGTCAAGGCGATGGGATTGGTTGGTATGTTGGATTTGTTGTGAAGGGCGGCCAGACTTATAGTTTTGCTACAAACTTAGATGGTACGAGTGCAGAAGCAAAAGAAGCAACTCAACAGATCTTAAACGAATTTCAATTAGTAGAGGATCAAGATAGATAAGAATCAGAGAATAAAGAGCCGATTTGGCTCTTTTTATTTTGCTTATGACAATAAAAAACACACTTGTCTAAAAAGCAATAGTACAATAAACTATGAAAGTGGAAAAGCCGTGATTTAAATGAAGCGCACGATCTGTTACAATTAAATATGGACGGGAAAAATAATGTTTCTGTCTCTAAAAAGGAATGGAACCATGGAAAAAACATTCATTCAAGCTGACATTGCAAGTTATGTTGGAAAGTTATTACGCGATTACTTTGGAAAAGGTCCGTCTTCTGTTTATGTTTCAATTAATAAGCCTTATGTAACTTTGCATATAAGAGGTTTTCTCGCACCAATGGAACGAGTCTTAATTGCCCAACAAAAAGAATTAAAGGTAGAAGAAGTTAGAGATTATCTTATGGAAGAGATGATTCCTGATTTGAAAGTAACTCTTACAAATCATTTAGGTGAGACTGTAAGAGAACTCTTTTATGATTGGTCACTCGATAGTAGTTCAGGGATGATTCTTTGTGTTCTCGATAACGATTCAAGCATGAACGAAATGCATAACTATGAGAAAAAAGAAGCGATTCACAAAGAGGTTGCTCATGTCAGTGAATTAGCGGAAAAGTTACCAACATTTGTTGATTCTTGTTTTGTAAATGAACGAACGTTGCTCATTAAACGTGAAGGTATTTTAGTGCGCATCGAAAAAGAGTTAATAAAAAATGGGTTTGAAGAAGAACTGAAATTATCAAAAAAACGGCTAGAAAAAACGCTTTTATTGGAAAGCAATATACATGATTTACTGGAAGCTGATATCGTAGATTGTTATGTAGATTGGGATTTTGAAGCGGATTCTAGTTATATTCTTTTAACACTGAAAAAATAGCATATAGGCAGCAATGAACCGGATGAATAAAGCCGGACATAAGCCGAAAAGGATGATGAAGTGAATCCTTTTCGGCTTTTTTACGTATAAGAAATGCATGCCTCGCATTAAGGGAGGAAATCAAGTGAAGTTTTTAATTGATCATACGACGCAGGTCATTCACCGAGCTTCGCTAATAAGCGATGCGTGTCATGTACACACAACGGTGGCAAATGAAAGAGAAATGGTACAAGATGAATCGTATATAGTACAATTACAATCGAGTGGTTATACAAAATGTGAGCAATGTCATACGATATGATACATTGTACGATTTATGAATGAGAAATCCACTGTAGTAGTATGATGTGAGTTTGTTTACTGCTAGAGATTAATCGATAGGGTGTCATATTCATACTTAGGAGGCATTATACGTGGTTCAAACGATAGCAGGAAAACAAGTAGCTGAATGGGTAAAAGCGCTCCCGTTACTTGATGAAGTGATAGCAACGCGGGAAGTCTATTGGAACAATCCGAATCAATTACCGGTGGATGAAATGGGAAAGAATGCAAAGTTAACGATGAGTGACGTGATGCAAGCGGAACAGCGGTTGCGGCGTTTTGCACCGTATCTTACAGTCGCCTTTCCAGAGACAAAAATAACGGATGGCATTATTGAATCAGCATTAAAAAAAATTCCCGCAATGAAAAAACAATTAGAACAACGTTTTAAAGTGAATATTCCCGGTGATCTTTGGTTGAAATGCGATAACGACTTGCCAATTTCAGGATCAATTAAGGCGCGGGGTGGCATTTATGAAGTGTTAAAACATGCAGAAAGCCTTCTGTTTGAAAATCAGTTCTTGCAAGAAACAGACGACTATTCGATTATAGCGGAGCCAAAGTTTAAATCATTTTTTTCTTCTTATTCCATTGTTGTCGGTTCAACAGGCAATCTTGGTTTAAGCATTGGAATCATGAGTGCAAAACTAGGTTTCCAAGCAACAGTACATATGTCTGCTGACGCCAAACAATGGAAAAAAGAAATGTTGCGTGATCAAGGAGTGAATGTTGTCGAGCATGTCGCTGATTATAGTAAAGCCGTTGAAGAGGGAAGAGCGCAAGCTGGTGCCGATCCGAACAGTTACTTCATTGATGATGAACATTCAGAAGATCTTTTTTTAGGTTATGCGGTTGCGGCACTACGTTTAAAAGAACAGCTTAACAAAAAAGAAATTCGCATCAATAAAGCAAACCCACTTCATGTGTATTTACCGTGTGGAGTAGGTGGTGGCCCTGGTGGTGTGGCGTTTGGTTTAAAACTTGTTTTTGGTGAGAATGTGCATTGTTATTTTGCGGAGCCAACCCATTCCCCGTGCATGCTTCTAGGTATGATTACAGGAGAGCATAACAATGTTTCTGTTCAAGATTTTGGAATTGATAATAAGACAGCCGCTGATGGTCTTGCGGTAGGAAGGGCTTCTGGCTTTGTCGGGCGCTTAATGGAACCACTCCTTTCTGGTATCTATACAGTAGAAGATGCCATTCTCTATGAACTGCTCGCGGATATCGCTGATTTAGAAGGGATTCAATTAGAACCTTCTGCATTAGCTAGTCTGTATGGCCCGGTTCAAGCAGCTAGAGTAAGAGACGTCACTAAACATCAAGGAACGCATATTGCTTGGGCAACAGGAGGAAGTATGGTGCCACAGGATACGATGTTAATGGATTATCAAAAAGGAAAAAAACAGCAGGTTTTAAGCATAAGAAAAGACGCAAGGAGCGCGGACTAACCGCGTTCCTTGCGTCTTTTCTTATGTTGTTCAAAATTCCAAGTAGTCAAAAAATCGCTTGCTGCCTGATAACCGGATTGATAGAGGTCGTCCATTTGAGTTGCACTTAATTCAAAATCGGTTGCTGTGATTTCACCAGGATCAATGGTAATGGTTCTTTCAAGTGTTTCCCCTTTTAAATAACGAAGGTCATGAGCTTGCATCATTGTCCGAAAGACATTATAAGCTAAGTGAAAGGGGGTAGGGATTGTTGCTTTAGCGCTTATCGTATCTTTTAAAAAATGAAATCCAAACGTTGGAAAGCGGGGATTTTTTGCATCAAATAACCAGATGGGAAAATTACTGAGTAGGCCGCCGTCAATAATATATGCTTTTTGTTTTTTCGTTTGTAAATGAACGGGACGATAGAAAAAAGGGATAGATGTGCTCATCATAACAGCTTTAGCTAAGGAAAACGTGGCAGGGTTTATATTGTATTTAGGCAAGTCATCTGGAAAAATAAGCATGCGACCGTTTGTAATGTCAGACGCAATTATTTTTAGTTTACCAGCTGGCAAGTCCGCAAAGGTGGAAATGCCTTTCTTTAAAAGAAGGTTGTGCAACCATTTTTCAATATAATCGTTTTGGTACATCCCTAGATGAAGTAATAGATGAGCCATGTTTCCAACGAAGGGTATTCGATTTAACCATGTTCTTCCTCTTAATAAATGGAAGTCAATTAATTTAATGTGTTCATTAATTTCATTACTTTTGTATCCTGCGGCAAGTAGGGATGCAATGATTGAACCGACAGATGTTCCTGCAAGCCTGACCCATTCAACATTGTTCTCTTCCATCGCTTGAATCGCACCTGCAAAAGCAATACCACGAATGCCGCCTCCTTCAAAAACAGCATCTGCCTTCATTTTCTCACTCCTCTGCCAAACTTGTATGGACAAGTAATACTTGTCTACCTTAGCATATGTTCAAATAACGCAGATGTTCTTCTTTTTAATGAGAATGATAACAGTACCTATAAAAGAGAATGTGCGGTGAATAAATAAAGGAGAGCGTAAAATAGTTTGTGTAAATGAATAAAAGCACGAAAAAGGGAAGCCCTTTTCTAGTAGAATTAAGTCACCACAACCAACCCACAGAAAAGAGGACTTCCCTATGACTGATTTTACTACAGATATTGCCCAAGCTCTAGTTCGAAAAGAAGATTTACAAGGTTTTCCGATTTCATTTAGAAGCAGCCGTCAATACGCTTTTAGCGACAGAGCTCACGGCGTTTTTAGACTACGAAAAATACGACCGCCTTGGCGTGAATTCGGGTAACTCTAGAAATGGTTCTTACAATCGTACACTTCACACCGAATTTGGTGATCTTCAGCTCACCATTCCAAGAGACCGGAATGGAGACTTTCACCAACAAACGGTCGCACCTTACAAGCGATCAAATGAAACCCTGGAGTCCTTCGTCTTGCATATGTATCAAAAAGGCATCACGACAAGTGAAATCGCTGATTTGTTGGAGCGCATGTATGGTCATCATTACACGCCTCAAACCATCTCAAACCATCTCAAACATGACCAAAACGATGGAAACGCAAGTCAGAGCCTTTAAAGAACGCCCACTCGCGAAACGATATGTATGTATCTATTTAGATGCCACTTTTATTGCGGTTAAACGTGACACGGTTTCAAAAGAAGCCGTTTACTTAGTGATTGGTATTCAAGAAGATGGCTCAAAAGAGGTCTTGGCGTATTCCATTGCCCCTACAGAGTCCGCGTTTATTTGGCAAGAAGTTCTTGAAGACCTACGTGAACGAGGGGTTGAAGACGTTCTTTTGTTTATTTCTGATGGGCTAAAAGGCATCAAAGATGCCATCCAACTCATATATCCATCGTCACGTTACCAAGCGTGCTGCGTCCACCTTTCTCGTAACCTCGCCCATAAAGTAAGAGTCTCGGATCGTGCGGAAGTGTGTGAAGACTTTAAATCTGTGTATCGTTCTTCGAGTCAGGAAGAAGGACAAGAAGCGCTTGATGTCTTTATAGCAAAGTGGAAAAAAGCGTATCCTCGTGCGATCAAAGCCCTTGAACAGAACGAGCATATTCTCACCTTTTATGAATTTCCTAAAGCCATTTGGCGAAGCATTTACTCAACAAATCTCATCGAGTCATTTAACAAACAGCTAAAGAAATACAGCAAGCGCAAAGAACAATTTCCAAACGAGTCGTCGATTGAGCGTTTTTTGGTGAGTCAATTTGAACCGTATAATCAAAAGTTTTCTACACGATGTCACCTCGGGTTTGATTAAGCCCGTGCCGAATTAGTGGAGATGTTTGACCAGATAGAGGCGTAAGAAATGACTTACATACTAGGAGTAGGGTTTTCTATTTACACAAAATTCTTGACGGTCCCAAATAAAGATTTTTTAGTACTTATACATAATTTCTTACTTGGTTGTACATTTTATATAGAAGTAAGACAAAAACCAAAAAATGGAGTGAAGAAAAATGAATAAACGTTGGACAACCACATTAGCGGTTTCACTTATTACGATTTCACTTGCTGCTTGTGGAAATAATCAAGATAATAATCAGCCACAAGATCCAATGGATCCAAATGAAGATATGGAGCTGAATGAACCAAACAACGACAACGTTGAAGGCCAAGGAAATGGTCACACCAACATGCATGATAACATGGATGATATGCATATGGGCGTATCAGACGAAGTGGCTGACCGTGTTATGGAATTAGAAGGTGTAAATCATGCGACAGCTATTGTAGTGAACAATCATGCCTACATTGCTGTAGAAATGGATGATGCGGCTCATGATGTTTCTGATGATTTAAAAGCACAAATTTCAGATAAAGCAAAAGAAACGGATGAAGAGATTGAAAATGTTTATGTTTCTGCAAACCCTGACTTTGCTGAACGATTAGAAGGGTACGGAGAACGAATTCAAAATGGAGACCCAATTGAAGGATTTGCGGATGAATTTATGGAGTCAGTAAATCGCATTTTTCCAACTAGAGAATAGGGAAAAGGAAGCCATGATTGTGGCTTCCTTTTTTTAAGCTTAATTAGCACGCTAAAGAGAGTTGCTTGTATTGCAGATGCGTACTTCTTCAAAAAATGGTGGCGCCTATAAGTTTATATACGCGCAATAATAACGAAAAATCCTGTTAATAGTTCTAGTACTCATAAGTAGTAGCTAAGAGAGACTCACTTGACCGACCAAGCGCTTTGTAATGATGAAGCTTCCACACCAAATTTTATTCGCTCCATATCGTGACACTGAGAGGAACGTTACACGCATGAATTGGCAGACGAAAATCAATTATTTACTTGGACATCTGATTGGCGTTTCATTTTTTGATGGGAGAGGGACAAGTGCGGTTTTGTGTTATACACAAATCGGAGAATTATTTTTAATGGAGTATTTGTATCATAAACAATTTGCGCTTAAACATTATGAATTTCAACTGATTCAAGAGATCCCTCCTTTCCCGGCCAGTTATGAATAGGGTAAGTAAGTTTTGTTTAGAACAAAACTTACTTTTTTCAATTCGATTGTAAGGAAAATGATTATATAGATGTACAGTTTTTGGACAAGCTTTGAGCTTGCTAAAAAAAATTATTTGAAGTTTGCAAAATCGTCAACATGATCATTTCAAAGGCTACGGAAAATCTTGGTTCTAAGCATTTCCCTTTTTTAGCGCGCTTTTATTATAATGAAGAAGTCTGGAACACGGTTGACGAGAATGACTTGTTAATCTCTTTTTTTGTTTTTTCCTATTTCTATAATAGAGTAGGAATCGGTTCATACTGCGCACAAATTGACCGGAATGGTTGGGGATGTAGCTTTAAAATAAAGGCAAGGAGTTGAGAGGTATGGCAATGATTGATGTATTGCAAGAGACAATTGACTATATGGAAAAAAATATACTTGAGCCTATTTCAATGGATGAAATAGCTAGACAGGCAAATGTGTCTCCTTTTCATTTTCAACGGTTATTTTCAGTCCTAACGAATATGTCGGTGGGTGACTATTTGCGAAAACGACGATTAACGTTAGCGGCTCAAGAATTAGTCAATTCTAACTTGAAAATTATTGATATTGCCTTTAAATATCATTACGAAACTCCCGAAGCTTTTACAAAAGCCTTTCGTAAGCAACACGGGGTTACACCGAGAGATGTACGTAAGGGGATTGGAAAAGTAAATGCATACAACCGACTCACTATACAGGTAAATTTGAAGGGAGTAGACCCAATGCGCTATCGAGTAGTTGAACGAGGAGAATTTCATGTTATTGGAACGAAGCGAACGTTTTCAATTAAGAACAACCAGAACACGAAAGAGATACCAACGATGTGGTCTGACAGTAGCAAGGACGGGACAATTGCAAAATTAGCTCAATGGAATGACGGACAAATCAAAGGCTTGCTTGGCGTATGCATTGATAACCAAGTCAATACAGCCCAAGAGGAAGTGGAATATTGGATTGCTACTGAAACAACAGGGGAGTCAAGTGAATATGAAAAGTTGATTCTTCCTGCCTCGACATGGGGAGTATTTGAAGTACATGGACCGGCTCCGACATCCATACCAAAAGTTTGGAGAAAAATCTTTTCTGAATGGCTGCCATCCAATCCGTATGAGCATGCAGAAACGCCAGAGCTTGAAGTTTATTTGGATGAAGATGTGTTTAAAGAAGATGCTTATGCTGAAATATGGATTCCATTAAAATAGAGCATCACGAAACCATTAACGAATGGGAATCAATATTTGAAGAGAGTACAATAAAAAGCTCGCTTATGAAAAAGCGAGCTTTTTAACGTTATGGTTTAAAGATTGTCTTAATGCTTCCATCTGCTTTTTGATCAAACGTTCGGTAGGCTTCAGCGGCATCCTCAAGCTTTACTTTATGAGTAATGATGTCTGTCGGGTCAAATGTGTTGTTTTCAATCATCTCATAGAGTTTTGGCATTAAATGAACAACCGGGGCTTGCCCCATTTTAAGGGATACATTCCGAGTGAAAAAATCACCTAGCGGAAAGCCGTTTGCTTCAGTGCCATAAACGCCAGTTATTTGAACTGTGCCAAACTTTCTTACAGATTCGCTTGCCGTTATAATTGGCTGAATGGTTCCAAATTGGTTGTCATAGTCAGAGCCAAATGATTGTCCGCTAGGAACAGTTCCATCCATACCTACACAGTCAATCACGACATCAGCACCACCTTCTGTGCGCTCATAAAGAAGTTGACCAATTTCAGGGGTGTCAGCGAAATTATACGTTTCAACATTGTTTGTCCGTTTACCGTGTTTTAAACGATGTTCAACTTGATCAACTGCAATGACTCGTTTCGCTCCTTTTAACCAAGCGAACTTTTGAGCCATTAAGCCAATTGGACCTGATCCGAGAATGATGACTGTATCTTCTTTTTTAACTCCGCTATGTTCAACACTCCAGTAAGCTGTAGGGATAACATCCGATAAGAATACAACACTCTCATCGTCTAGCTCACTTTTTTCAGGTATTTTGAAGGAAGTTGTATCACCATATGGAACTCTTAAGTACTCTGCTTGACCTCCGGGATGGTTTCCGAAACCTTCTGCAAACCCAAACAATCCACCTGCGTCTGAATGAGGATTATCATTTGATTGATCACATTGACTCTCCATCTGATGGTTACAGTAGAAACAATCTCCGCAACTCACATTAAATGGAATGACAACACGATCTCCCTTCTTCAAAGTCTTTACCTCCGAACCAACTTCTTCAACGATCCCCATCGGCTCATGCCCTACAACATAGTCTTTTTCTGGAACGATCCCTCCATGGTACAAATGCAAATCAGAACCGCAGATTCCACTGGCTGTGATTTTGACAATGATATCGGTATTCTCTTTTATGGATGGAGCTTGTACATCTTTTGTTTGCATATTTTCTTTACCTTGGAATGTGACAGCTTTCATGCTTACACCTCTTTTTTAAAAAGTTTATCTACCCCTCTATACCTTTTTATACCAGAATAAAACGTTACAAGTACCTTGCGATGGAACGACTAGTTATTCTTTCAAAAGATGGTGAACATAGGTCTAGCATGTAGGAATTTGATTTAAGAAAAATAAAGGTCTATGGGCTTATTTATTGAATGACTTCAAAGTGTAGTATAAGCACAAAAAGGAGCATAGATGAATGGGAATAACGAGGTATGTCAGAGAAGTAGACCGTTTAGAAAAAGGGGGCTTGTCATTAGTCATTAGTATTTATTATCCAATCGAAAAACAGACGTCAAGCAAGTACATGGACTTGTATGAACCTGCAAAAAAAGCTGCATTGACAAAATTCCTTGAAATGGGGGTAAGAGAAGAATTAATAAAGTCCTTAGAGACTACAGTTGCGAACGCGAACGCGAAAGCGATTGAAAAACACTTGCCACTACCTATTGTCCTTTTATCTCCTGGTATTGGAATAGACCGCGATATGTATCAATCGCTCATTGAGCCAATGATATTAGCAGGGAATGTGGTTGTGACGGTTGGACATGTTTGTGATACATATTTTACTGTGATGCCCGATGGTGAGCTCATTGATCAAGCTAAGCATATAGCGGAGCTGGATTACACAAATTTTAAAGCGTTAACAGAGCTCGTACATAAGCGAGTGAAAGACTTACAATCTGTGTTGGACCAGTTGAAGCAATGGAATGAAGAAGATGAAGTGTTAAACGGACTCTTTAGCTTTGATACTATTATTGGAGTAGGTCACTCATTAGGAGGGGCTGCATTAATTGAATTAGCGAGGGTCGACAAACGAATTTGTTCCATTATTAGCTTAGATGGTAGTTTACACGTGGTGAATGCAACAGACCCATTACCTGTGGCACTTCTTAATATGCGTCAAGAAGAGAGCTCCTTTGAGGAGATGAAAGTAAGTTTAAAAGAACCGATCGCTCGTGAACTTTCAAAAAATCAGCAGCGACTTTTTTCTTTAACGGAAAAAAGTGTCTATATGAAAGTAAAAGGAGCTGATCACCTTACTTTTTCAGATGTTCCCACATTATTTGAATTAGGGCAATTCAGTGTGAGGAAGGCAAGGTATAAGGCTTTCAATACAACAATTCTTACTTTTATGCAATCAAATTCTTTGGATGGTTCATCAGAACTTGTAAAGAAGATCGACTGCAAGGGGGTTGAAATAAAATAAACAAGAATACCCGCAAGAGGAATATAAAAATCTTGATAAGCACGCACAATGATGTCATTTAGCATGACTTAACTCAGCTTTTTTGGCGTTTACAAGGAGGAAAACGCCCCCATATAGCGAAATCTCCACAACTGTGGTCTAATCTCCGCGACTTGAATGGAGTCTCCACATGAGAGAGCGAAATCTCCGCACCAAATAGCAAAATCTCCACACAGAGCGCTCAAAATTCCGAAAAAGAGCAGAAATCTCCACAACTGCGGTCTAATCTCCGCGACTTGAATGGAGTCTCCACATGAGAGAGCGAAATCTCCGCACCAAATAGCGAAATCTCCACATAAGGGAGCGAAAACTCCACCCCATATAGTAAAATCTCCACACAAATCGCTCAAAACTCCGAAAAAGAGCAGAAATCTGCTCAACTGTGGTCTAATCTCCGCGACTTGAATGGAGTCTCCACATGAGAGAGCGAAATCTCCGCACCAAATAGCAAAATCTCCACACAGAGCGCTCAAAATTCCGAAAAAGAGCAGAAATCTCCACAACTGCGGTCTAATCTCCGCGACTTGAATGGAGTCTCCACATGAGAGAGCGAAATCTCCACCCCGTATAGCGAAATCTCCACCCCGTATAGCAAAATCTCCACATGAGTAAATCAAACTCGGAGAATCTCTAAAAGAACAAAAAAAGCCACTGTAAATCTAAAATTTTACAGTGGCCTACATTTAATCCGTTATGACTTTCTTGCCAATATATTCTTGCTCTGGTCTGAAAAGACGGTTATTCTCTGCTTGTTCCAGTAAATGACTGCTCCAGCCAACGATTCTACTAACACAAAATGTAGGTGTGAACCACTCTGGATCAAATTTAAGGGCGTCCATAACAGCAGCAGCGTAGTATTCAACGTTAACATGAAGTGAACGTCCTGGTTTATATTCCTCAAGCAATCGAGTTGCGGTTTCTTCGATTGCGGTTGCGTTAATGAGGTGTTGATCACTGTTACCCGATGTCTTTAAAACGTCACGTAAGGCGATTGCTCTTGGGTCCGTGACTTTATAGACGCGGTGACCAAAGCCCATTAGCTTTTCTCCACGGCGAATTTTTGCTCGTAGAAATTCTTCAAGACTAGTGGTGTTCGTTTGGATTTCCTCTAATAAGCGAAGTACTCCAGTAGGAGCACCACCGTGTAACGGTCCTTTCATTGCACCGAGTGCTGCGCATATGGCGGAAGGTAAGTCAGACTCAGTAGAAGCGACAACTCTTCCGGCAAAGGTAGATGCATTCATTCCATGTTCCATTGTCAAAATTAAGTAGGCATTTAAAGCAGCAATCTGTGCTGGTTTTGCTTCATTTCCGGTAAGCATATAAATGTAATTTGCGACATGATCAAGTTCTGGTTTAGGCTCTAGTGGTTCATTGCCATCTACTAATTGAACCCATGTACTAATAATTGTTGGAAATAATGCAATGAGACGAGTCGCTTCTTTTATAGTCGGAGGCCATTGTGCATGAGCATCAATACTTGATATACAAGTGCGTAAAACCTCCATTACGCCTAAGTCCTTAGGTAACGCTTGTATGAATGTTTTTACATGTGTGGGCAATATACGATTGTTCTTGAGATCTGTTGAAAATTGATTTTTCTCAGCGGTGGTTGGGATTTTCCCCATAAGGAGTAAAAAAGCAACTTCCTCAAAAGTAGCAGTGCGAGCAAGCTCCCCTGTGTCGTATCCACGATATAACAATATCCCTTTCGAACCATCCACATCACTGATCGTTGTTTTTGTAACAACAACACCTTCTAAGCCGCGTACAAACATAAACAACACCCTTTCCAATATTTTCTTTATCATAATGGAATGATATGATAAAGAAAATTAAATAATTATGGTGAAAATGATTATGATTATTAATCAGAGAGGGAGAATATGAATATTCAATGGATTGAAAGCTTTCTAACAGCAGCTAGAGTTGAGAATTTCAGAAAAGCAGCTACGGCGTTATATGTTTCCCAACCAACAGTGACCGTGCATATTCATCAATTAGAGAAATTGATTGGCGCTGAATTATTTGAACGGACAGGTCGTAAAGTCGTTTTGACTCATTTGGGGAGAGAGTTTGTACCGTATGCTCGTAAAATGTATGACTCTTACCATGAGGGAATCTCCTATATGGATAAGAAGGTACAAGGGTATCAAAGTGAAGTGAACTTGGCCGTCTCTCCATTAGTTGCCTCGACTTATTTACCTCACTGGGTTAAAGCGTTTGTTAAACGTTATCCAAAAATAGAAGTAAATGTAGACGTCATCGAATCTGCACTCATTGATCAGACGGTTGAACTAGGAAATGCAGATATTGGTTTATCTAGGAGTCCTGCTCAAACATCTGGGGCTACAAGTGTATGTATTCAAACAGAAAAACTCGTGTTTGTGGCTCCTCATGACGGTTATGATGCAGAAAGGAGTCTACCTGTTGATGTTGAAGAGGTTCTTCGTACACATCGTTTATTAACCCATAATCATCCACTGTATTGGGATGACGTTTTGCTTTCATGCAAACACTTTGTACCTGATTTACAAGAAATGAAAGTGTCACAAGTTCATGTGACAAAACGATTTATTGAAGAAGGTATGGGGTGTTCTTTTTTACCCTTGTCTGCTGTACGCAGGGAGTTAGCCGAAGGTAGAATGTTAGAAGGAGAGGTTCCGGATATTCTCTTACCTACTGTATCCACCTATTTAATTAAAAAGTCACCATCAAAAGAGGGCGAAGCTTTTGCGAATATTGTGCGAGAGCTGGCATAACCGTCTTAATGAACAAACCATCTTCCATAAAGGAATGATGGTTTGTTCATCTTTTTTGAAGCGTTTTTTCAATGTAGCTATCATCTTTCAAAGCCTAAAAAAGGATAGTTGCTAATTAAAAAAAGTAGATAAGTATGATACAAAAGCGAACGTATGTGTGTTATCATTGGACAAGCGTAATATACGCGTTACGAAAGGAGAATGCCATGACTGGTAAAACCCACATAATTGGCGGCATTCTTGCATGTCAGGCAGTAGATACATTTGTTTTTGGGAATGATGGTGGTTTTGTTTATTATGCAGCGGGTGTGGCGGGGGCCTTATTGCCGGATATTTGCCATACGCATTCAAAGATAGGGAGACGTTTTCCTGTTATATCAAAAATGGTAGCAACGATATTTGGACATAGAACATTTACTCATAGCTTGCTTTTTTTGGTCATTATTAACGCTACTCTACTATTCTTCTTTCCTGATAATGAAGCATTGCGACGCGGTGTGCTTATTGGAATGGCCTCACATTACGTACTTGATGCACTAACTGTTAGAGGGATTCGTTTTCTTTATCCTGCCGATATACGTGTCCGATTTGCAAGAATTCGAACTGGAGGCGGATTTGAATCCATTATGCTCGCTCTGTTTGTTGTTGCAATTGGCTGGATTTATGTCGTCCATGTCTAGTAAATAAAAATGAAGTGAACATACATAATGTAATGAAATTGAAAACTGCTATAGGCATCTATAGCGGTTTTTCGCAATAAAGTAGGTTTCACTTAAGAGATTTAAATGAACAGAACGGGGAGGATACGATGTCAAAAAATATGAAGGACAGCTTAATTGATTCTTATAACAAGAAAGCACAAGAAAGAGAGCTAGATTTAGTGTCAGATTGGAAATTAACAGAACGGCAGCGTTTTTTAAAGATGATTCAAAAGGAAAATGCAAAACATTTTTTAGAGATTGGAGCAGGTCCAGGAAAAGATAGTCTTTTTTTTCAACAGAATGGCATGACTACTTTTAGCACGGACATTTCAGAAAAGATGGTTGAATTGTGCAAGCAAAAAGGGTTAAAAGCAGAAGTGATGAGTTTTGAAGCTCTTGAGGTAGAAACGAATTGTTTTGATGCGATTTGGGGATTAAATTGTTTGCTCCATTTGCCAAAAGCACGGTTAGGCTTAGTGTTGGAAGAAATAAAGCGGGTATTGAAACCCAATGGTCTGTTTTATTTAGGTGTTTACGGTGGTAGAGATTCTGAAGGAATTTGGGAAGAGGATGTTTACGAACCGAAACGTTTCTTTTCCTTTTTTAAAGATGAAGATTTATTGTCTGTTGTTTCGGAATATTTTAAAGTTGAGTCCTTTCAAGTGATTCCCAAAAGTGTCATAGGAGGCACACTTCATTTCCAAGCATGTGTGTTAAGGAAAGTAGCTGTCTAATGTTAGCGTTAGACATAAATTGATTAAGTGTTTGAACGAGATGGATTACTAATAGGGCAGAAAAAAACTTGTTGCATGGCAACAAGCTTTTTTTCTATGTACCGCTTAACAAACGAACTCCAGCCATAAGGGTAACGCCTATTAAAACAGTAAGCGATAGACTCTTTGTAAAAAGTGCTACTAAAATGGTAGGAATGAGTACGATAACTGCCTGCCAATCAAATGAAATTAATTGGTCTGAATCAGTAAGAATTCCTTCTACAACAAGTGCGGTCAGTATACAGATTGGAATAAATGAGAGCCATTTTAGAACAATTGACGACATCTGAATTTTTCTCACAAAAATAAATGGGAGTACTCGTGGGATAAAGGTAACAAGCATACAACCTAAGATTAGTAAGAGCATACTGGAACTAATCGTCATTTGATAGCACCACCCCTATTGTTGCAGCAAAACAGGTTGATAATAAAACGGCAATATGTCCAGAAACGAAGAAGGAAAAGACGATCATGGACACAACGACAAGTAGAACGACAAACATATTCAGTTTTAGTCTGGCTGATTGCGACTGCTCAAGTTGAAGAACGAGCAGAGCAATAAACATGGCGATTAACGCATAATCAAGCCCAAATGCATGTGGATTACTAATCCATTGTCCAAGTATTGCCCCGGCAGTGCACGCGGCTGCCCAACAAAGATAGGCAGTAAGATTTAATCCATCCATCCATTTTGCATAAAGGCGTCCATCACGTGCTGCTCTTGTGGAGGCGACTCCAAAAGATTCGTCTGTTAGTAAAGCACCAAAACCAATATTTCGTAGGAACGATTCTTTTGTAAAGTAAGGAGCAAGTGTCAAGCTTAAAAGAAAGTGACGCAAGTTAACAATAAAGGTTGTCGTGATAATCACAGGTAAAGTGGCTCCTGCGACAAGTAATGCGCAGATAATGAATTGGGCAGAGCCAGCATAAACAAAAATGGATAAAGCGGCAATTTCAATGATGCTTAAGCCGGAGGCGGTGCCAACAATGCCAAAAGCGATACCGATGCTCATGTAGCCAAAGAGAGTAGGAGCACAGTCTTTCGCTCCTTGAAGGAAGCTGTTAGTAGAAGAAATTTCTTTTAAAAAAGGTTTTTGGGCATTCATATAGGGCCTCCTTTCCGCTAAATACAATAAGGCGCTCCTAGCTATTTTAATCACTCTATAAGAAGAGGGGAAGTGATTTTTTATAAAAAAAGAAAAAGGAAAGTTGTCACTTCAGGCATAATGCTTTTGAAAGTATTTTGTATGGATCGAGCTACGGGCATGGTTTAACAATTTGCCAATCCGATTCATCTCACTGATTGTTCATTTAGTGATTGTAAGGCGGAGATACGAGAATAATTAGTTTGTAATCGTTCTAAAATTCAACTAAATTTATGCTAAGATAAAGAGAGAGTAATCAAGGTGGTGCAGTGTATCCTATCAATTAAGCGAAAGGAGTTTAATAATGGAAGATCCGTGGTTTACAATTTCTGAACTAGATAGCAAAACGTATGCGATTAGCGAATATGGACATTGGGAAAAAGTCCATTCGTTTTTGCTTTTAGGAGAAGAAAAAGCTGCTCTTATTGATACTGGACTAGGCATTGATTCAATTCAACGTGTTGTGGACAAGTTAACGAACTTACCAATAGATGTACTAACAACTCATGTTCACGCCGATCATATTGGCAGCCATGGCGAGTTTGATCAGCTTTTTGTCCACGAAGACGAAGAAGATTGGCTTATTTCTGGAATAAAAGGGTTAGCAATTGAACAGATAAGAAAAGATATAGGAAGAGACATCACCATTCCAACCCCAGCCTCATTTGATCCATCTACATATCGTCCTTTTCAAGGGAAGCCATCGGGGTTGCTCAAGGACAAAGATGAAATTAATTTAGGGAATAGAACATTACTCGTCTATCATACGCCAGGGCATTCGCCTGGACATATCAGCTTATTTGATAAACAAAATGGTTTTTTATTTACAGGCGATTTATTTTACGATCAGACGCCTATTTATGCATTTTATCCAACAACTAGTCCATCTGATTTAGTTGCTTCTTTAGAGAAAATTGCCGCGATAAAAGGTGTAAACCAAATATATGGATCGCACAATTCCATTGGCATTGATCCTCGTATCTTTGCTGAAGTTCATCGTGCAATCACTTATTTACGTGAAAACGATCTAATTACGTTTGGATCAGGCGTTCATGAGTTTGCAGGATTTTCTGTACGGTTTTAAAACGAACGAAAGAGAGGAATGAACCAATATGTTAGATATTCAGTTCATACGTGAACATGCAGATAGAATTCAATTAATAGCCGAACAAAAAAAGATGAACGTCCCAATAGACGAGCTTTTAACTATTGATGTGAAACGACGAGAGTTTATTCAAAAGATTGAGGGTTTCCGTACAAAACGTAATCAGGAAACAAAACAGATTGCAGTACTCGCAAAGCAACAGTTAAAAGAAGAAATGGAAAAGAAGAAAACAATCGTCCGCGAATTAAACCAACAGATCAAGGGCACAGAGAGTGAATTACAAGAGGTTGAACAAAGATATAAGGAATTAATGAATTTAGTTCCAAATCTTGTTTCATCTGACACACCTGTAGGTGACTCAGATGAAGACAACGTTGTCCTAGAGCATGTAGGAGAACCGAGGTCATTTTCATTCAAAGCCCAAGATCATATGGAACTTGGATTGGCTCACGACATGTTTGACATCGAGAGAGGAGTCAAAGTAGCTGGTACGCGTAATTATATATTAAAAAATGATGGTTTATTTCTTCATCGGGCCGTGCAACAATTGGCTATTGATTTATTACATGAACGTGGATTTACAATGATGGATGTTCCCTTGATGGCAAATGAAGAAGTCCTGTACAGCACAGGTTTTTTTCCGACTGGAAAAGACCAAACGTACCATTTGGAAAAAGATAATAAGTATTTAGTAGGAACGGCAGAAGTGCCTCTCGTTGGATACTATGGTAATGAAATCCTGGAAATGAGTGAACCGATTAAGTTGGCTGCAGTTTCAAATTGCTTTCGAAGGGAAGCGGGATCTGCAGGGCGAGACGTGCGTGGTTTGTACCGTGTGCATCAGTTCGCTAAAGTCGAACAAGTAATTATATGTAAAAACGACCTAGCGTTATCTGATCAAATTTTAACTGAAATTACAGAGAATGCAAAAGAATTAATGCGTTTGCTTGAGCTGCCATATCGTGTTGTTGCGGTTTGTACAGGTGATATGTCTCAAAAGAATTACAAGCAGTACGACATCGAAACGTGGATGCCTAGTCGTGGCAGTTACGGAGAAACGCATTCTTCATCAAATGTAACGGATTTTCAAGCGAGGCGATCAAATCTTCGTTATCGTGACGAAGCGGGAGCATTG
Source organism: Shouchella patagoniensis (assembly GCF_002019705.1). GTDB lineage: Bacteria > Bacillota > Bacilli > Bacillales > Bacillaceae_D > Shouchella > Shouchella patagoniensis. The sequence goes on from NZ_KV917377.1 coordinate 4,484,329, forward strand.
CACTATTGTTTTACATTAAATAATACTGCAGTTGCAACTCCCCGTATTCTAATTCCGCTTTTAGAAAATCATCAACAAGAAGATGGATCCATTTATATTCCACAGGCGCTAAGGAAGTATATGTATGGAAAAGCGGAAATACGTTAAAACAGTTCCTGTGAAGACCGATAGTTAAAATCGGTCTTTTTTTTATGCCATTGAATACAAATTGGTGAAGATGAAAAATACATAAAAATGAAATAAGGTGAAAAAGAAGTGGAATTGTACGGAGGTTAGACTTGAATATATATTATTTTACCATAGTTTAATAGATTTTCACTTTTAGAAACTTTCATTTATAAATATGCTGATATTGGTGAAACTTTAGGATTTATTTCTTGCCAAATTGTGGATTTTAGCATATGCTTAATATATGAATTATTTCAAGAAAATGATTCTCCTTTCAATTTTTCTATTGTGCGTTTTCTTGCTTTTCGTCAAATCAGACGTGTAGAGACTTTAGGAGCTATGACCGAGTGCTCATCATAATATGGTGAACGTAAGGTTTTAGTACTAAGGTAGTTTGTTGTTGTCGTGGCTCAAGTCTATGAATCTAGAAAAAGATATGGGGTGTGTCGATGAAACAGTTATTGACATTTATAGCTTTTATTTCGATTATTGGTTTGTCTGCTTGTGGTCAAGTAGAGGCGCAGGTGGGGAGCTTTAATTCTACAAAGAATCTGGGCCAAAAAGAAAAACAAATTCCAGATTTATCAATCGCGGTATATGATGGGGATGAGCAAATTGATTTGCTCCCTGTAGAGTCGATAAATGAAGAATACTTAAAAGAGTGGGCTGGCGAATTAGCTAGGGGAGAAAATGGGTACGATCAAGCAATGCGTCCCGCTAAATGGAGAAATGGTGAGCTAATCGGTGGAAAAGACCAAGTCATTCTTTATGAAGCTGAATTAATAGAAAAAATCCTACAACTACCTGTATGGGAACGGAATGTTGTTCTTCCAGTGGAAAGGCAAGAGATTGCTGCAAAAGTAAGTGATATTGGAAATATGAATGACAAGGTTATCGGAAAAGGAAAAACAAGATTTGATAAAAGTGTTGGAGGGAGAATGGAGAACATTCGCCTCTCTACTGAAAGTATTGATTATGTTGTCCTTGGTAGTGGAGATACGTTTACGTTTAACGGAGTGACTGGAGAGCGAACGCTCGAAAATGGATATAAAGAAGCAACTGTTATTATGGACGGTGATTTTGTCGATGGTGTTGGTGGAGGGATTTGTCAAACGTCAACAACACTCTATAATGCAGTACTAGATGCAGGGTTAACTGTTATTGAACGACATCCTCATTCTTTACCTATTTCTTATGTAGAGGAAGGGTTGGATGCGATGGTTAATTGGGGCACAGCTGATCTACGTTTCCGCAACGATTTTGATTACCCTGTCGTTATAAGGGGGGGCATTAATCAAGAAGTTGGTGAAGTTTGGTTTGAGGTTCGCTCATAAAAAAATAATTTATCTGCTTTGTCCGCTGTCTGGGCAAGGTTTTTTTGTTGTGATGTTAGATTTTCTTACGCGAAATTCTGATTTTTATAAAGACAATAGATTAAAATAATGCTATATTCTCTTTTAAGGAATAATTAAGGAATAATTAAAGACATGTCCGAAAATGAGGTGAATGAGATGAGTGAAGTAAAAAGCAACAAAAAATTAGGCGCAAGAGTGCTAGATTCTGTGGAATACATAGGGAATAAATTACCGCATCCGTTTATGCTATTTCTGTACTTAGCAATTGCGGTTACACTTATATCAGCCATTGTAGATTTTATAGGCGTTTCCTTTACCCATCCGGGTACAGGGGAAGAAACTGCGGTACAAAGTCTTTTATCGACAGAGGGCTTAATGTACATGTTGGAATCAATGATTTCAAATTTTATTGGATTTACCCCTCTTGGTCTAGTTTTAACAATGATGCTAGGCATTGGGCTTGCCCAGCAAGTTGGCTTAGTTGAGACATTTATTAAGAGTACGATATTGAAGGCACCAGCAAAACTAGTGACTCTTGCGGTAGTTGGTACAGGAATTATTGGTAATATTGCTTCAGATGCAGCCTTTGTTCTTGTCCCTCCTCTTGGGGCTATGGTGTTTTACGCTCTTGGGCGTCATCCAATTGCTGGCATGGCAGCAGGTTTCGCCGGGGTTGGTGCGGGGTTTACTGCCAACTTTATCATAGCAGGGACAGATGTTCTTTTATCAGGTATATCTACTGAAGTAGTTCGGACAATTGATCCAGAAATGTCTGTACTCGTTACGGACAACTGGTTCTTTATGAGCGCTTCAGTTGTAATGTTGCTACTTATTTGTACTTTTGTGACAGAGCGAATCATTGAACCACGTCTTGGTAAATATAACCCTAAGTATGGGGCGAAAGAGTTTGTGAGCCAAGAGATGGAAACGGTTGGACCAAAAGAAAGTAAAGCTCTAATAATATCTATAATTGTTGGACTTGTTTATATCGGAATTGTTTGTCTGTTTATCGTTCCAGGAAATGGAATATTAAGAGGGGAGAATGGAGAAGTAATTCCATCCCCGTTTTTAAATAATATTGTACCGCTGCTTTTATTCTTATTTCTATCCGTATCGATTGCATACGGAGTTGCCGTCGGTGTTATTAAATCAACGAGGGACATACCTGAAATGATGGCAGAAGCAATTAAAAGTATGGCCGGTTACATTGTGTTAATCTTTGCTGCTGCCCAGTTTATAGCTTATTTTGATTGGAGTAATATTGGTGTATGGATTGCAGTAAGTGGGGCAGAGTTTTTAGAGAGTGTCAATATGACAGGTGTTGGCGTCCTTGTTGGCTTTATTTTATTGACTACTTTATTAAATTTATTTATCTTCAGTGGCTCTGCCCAGTGGGCATTAATGGCTCCGATTTTTATTCCGATGTTTATGCTACTTGATTATCATCCAGCTCTTGTGCAGTTAGCATACCGGATTGGGGACTCATCAACAGGTGTCATTACACCGATGAATCCATACGTTCCAATGGTGCTGGCATTTATGAAGAAATATGATTCACGCGCAGGGTTTGGAACATTATTTTCGGTAATGCTACCATATACACTTATTATTTTAGCGTTTTGGATTATTTTATTTATCGTGTGGACGGGCTTTGAATTGCCAATTGGACCAGGTGTAACAGACTATAAAGGGTAGTAAGGCAATAAAAGGGAGAGATTAACACATGTTTGAACAAGAAGCGAACAAGGTACAAGCACGCATGGTTGAGTGGCGTCGCCATTTGCATAAAAATCCAGAACTGAGTCATGAAGAAGAACACACCCGCACGTTTATTTGCGCGACTTTAGAAAAATTGGGAATTTTATATGAAACGATGGAAACAAGTTATGGAGTCATTGGTGTAATCAGTGGAGAAAAGCCAGGGAAAACAGTTGCCTTAAGAGCTGATATTGATGCCTTACCAATTAAAGAAGTAAATAACGTCTCCTATCGCTCGCAAAAAGAGAGAGTGATGCATGCATGTGGGCATGACGCACATACAGCGATGTTGCTCGGTACTGGAGCGGCTTTACAAGAACGCAAAGAAGAGATTGAAGGAACCATCTTACTTTTATTTCAACCAGCGGAAGAGGATGCACCAATAGGTGGGGCACAAGCGATGATGGAAGATCAAACGTTTTTAAAGTGGAAACCAGACGTGATTTTTGGTCAGCACGTTTGGCCTGATTTGCCAGTAGGACAAATTGGGGTTCGTCCTGGAGCTATGATGGGAAATTCGGATCGTATTACAATTACAGTAAAAGGATCTGGTGGACATGCAAGCATGCCACATCAAACGGTCGATGCGGTGGTTGTGGCAAATCAAATTATCTCTGGATTGCAAACGATTGTGAGCCGCAATATTGATCCATTAAATTCGGCTGTTATTACAATTGGGAAAATAACAGGTGGGGATCGGTATAACATTGTAGCGAGTGAAGTGACGTTGGAAGGGACAGTTCGCACACTTTCACCAGAAGTGCGCTCACAAGTAGAGACAAACATTAAACGCCTTGTTATGCAAGTAGCAGATGGTATGGGAGCTAGTGCTGACATTAACTATCAAAGAGGGTATGCTGCGACTATTAACACACAATCATGGGCGAGTGTGGTAAAGGAGCAAGCGGAAATACTTTTTGGTCCTAATGCTACGCCAAGTGTCAGTCCAAGTCTTGCTGGTGAGGATTTTGGTCGTTTCTTATTGCACTATCCAGGGGCTTATTTTTGGCTTGGAACGGCGATTGCCGAACGAGATGTACAGCGTCCACTTCACGATCCTGCTTTTGATATTGATGAGAAAGCAATGGAATATGGAATGAATTTAATGGCTACAATCGCTGTTGAGTCGTTGCAAAAGCTAAATAAGGGAGCGAAGGTAAATGGCTAATTGGATTGATGAATGGATTAAAAAGAAAGAAAGTAAGATCCAAACATGGCGTCGTCATCTCCATCAGAGAGCAGAAGTTGGATTTTGTGAATATGAAACAACGCATTACATCGTCGAACAATTAAATGGGCTTGGGTTCACACTCTATACAGGCGAAAATGTAATGGATAAAGAGGCACGGTTTGGGGTGCCGAGTGAACAAACGCTTGCTACGCACGAAGAACGAGCGCTTACAAATGGTGTACCAAAAGAATTTCTTGAAGAAATCAAAGGTGGATTTACGGGTGTTATTGCCGTACTAGATACGGGAAGACAGGGCAAACATGCAGCAATGCGTTTTGATATTGATGCCTTGCCAATTGAAGAGGCTGAAGAAGAAACCCATCTCCCTGCAAAACTTGGCTTTCGTTCCACTCATGCTGGAATGATGCACGCATGTGGCCATGATGGACACACTGCAATTGGAATTGCTATTGCTCATTTCATAAGTGAACATTGCAATCAGTTGAACGGTCGTTTTACCCTCATATTTCAACCAGCAGAAGAAGGAAGCCGCGGAGCAAACGCGATTGTTCAAAAAGGCTGGTTAGATAACGTTGATGTTTTTTGGAGTGGCCATCTAGGTATTAAACCGTTGCCAGTCGGGACACTGGTCTCTGGCGCTACAGACATTTTGGCGACAACAAAAATCGATGTAGAATTAAGTGGACAAACGGCTCATGCAGGAATGAGTCCACATGAAGGGAAAAATACACTTGTTGCTGCTTCTTCATTAGTACTCGGTCTGCATGCGATTGCTCCTCATGGAGATGGAACAACACGGATTAATGTTGGTTATATGGAGTCAGGTAGTGGACGAAATATTATACCTGGTCATGCGTTCCTTCAGTTAGAGACGCGTGGGTCTTCAACGCGTGAAAATCAATACATGAAACAAGAGGCGTTTAGAAGGATTGAGGGTGCTGCGCAAATGCATGGAGTATCAGCACAGATTGATATTGTCGGTGAAGGACTAGCTGCAAATACTGATCATATGTGGCTTACGGCGATTCCTGAAGCGGTCAAAGAAAGCGATTATGTGTCCGCAGTGCAAGACAACTTATCTCTCGGCGGATCTGAAGATGTTACATATATGATGCAACATGTACAAAAAGCAGGAGGAAAAGCAGCATACATGATTTACGGTACACCACTTGCGGCAGGACATCACCACCGTTTGTTTGATTTTGATGAAGCAGCGTTACCTGTTGCAGTCAGTGCATTGGCGCATTTAGTTGATACATTGTAAAATAAAAAGAAACGATCCCAGAGGAAGTGGAGCGTTTCTTTTATGTATAGGTAGGTGAATGAAATGAATATCCGTCTAGGTGTTGTAGGACCTGAAGATTCTGTTTCGCAAATCGTCGAGATTGCAAGTGGGTACCAAAATTTCACTGTTATCCCGATCACATATACACACGTAACGGAGGCACCTGCACTTGTTCAAGCACAAATTGGGATGGTCGATCAATGGTTGTTTTCTGGACAAGCTCCTTATTCAATCTGTATAGAAGCTAACGTCGTTTCTGAAAAAGCAGCTTGGTTTCCGCCTTTGCAAGGCTCGAGTTTGTTAGGTACCTTTCTTGAAGCATTGTATCAATCGGAGGAGAAAGTGTTATCTGTAAGTTTGGATACGATCTCGCCTGAGTATACAAATTGGTTGATTTCAGAGTTTTCGTTGAAATACTTAACAATTGATACATTCTTTTATCCTGGTCATGTTGCCCATGATACGCTTGTTCACTATCATAAAGAAGCCTACGATTCTGGAAAATCAACTCTCGCATTTACGTGTATTCGAGGTGTTTATAAGGCGTTAATCGAATTAGGCGTACCTTGCTATCGAGTAAGGCCAGCTGAACCTGTTATTCGGGAGACGCTTGCCAGAATACAAGACCATGCAAATTATTTATTTTACAAAAAAGCCCAAATAGCAGTAGTTGGAGCTGAGGTGCCTTTTTCATTAAGTGAAAGAAAAGAAATTACGTATTCATACAAATTAAAGCATCAGGAACTTATTGTGCGAAAACGTTTGCTCGAATACGCTGAATCGTTGCAAGGCTCTTTTCTTGAGGTTGGAAATGGTCATTTTGAGATTTATACGACTCGAGGAGAGATTGAAGAACAAGGATGGCCTTATGAGATTATCGAAGATATCAGACAAAGTGCGAAACTTCAATTATTCATTGGAATAGGCTATGGTCGAACAGCAATTGCAGCCGAACGCCATGTACAGATGGCACTGGATTATAGCAAGCAGTCAGGGAATCCTACAATCGTTTTAGTTGATGAGGAGAAGCGAGTAATGGAAGCGGGTCGAGGTGAAGACCCACTTCACTATGCGCAAATGCAGCTTAGTGATGCAGCAACGAAGACAGCGATTAGTCCAGCAGCCATTGCGCGTATCATTGCAAAAGCAAAACAGCAAAATCGAGAGCATTTTTCGTCGTCGGAATTGGCACAATGGCTTCAAAGTACAGAACGAAACGCGCGTCGTATTCTCCAAGAATTGGAACGTGGAGGTGTCATCGAGCAATCGGGTGAAGAACAATCTGGTAAGAGAGGTAGACCGAAGCGAGTGTATCGTTTTATTACTCAAAACTAATCGTTGCTTAGGAAAAAAGAAGTGGGGAGGGTTTAATCGTGCTCATTAGTCAACAAAAAATCGAAATTCGAGTCCTTCGTAAACGTGATAAGCATATTCTAGCAAGATGGTTAACGGATCCAACTATTCTTAAGTATTACGATGGAAGAGATAACCCTTCTTCCTTAGAACGAGTGCGTACGAGGTTTTATAAAAAAGAAGATCGTGTCACGCGTTGCATTGTCGAGTATGAGCATGTGCCGATTGGCTATATGCAATTTTATCCGATTAATGATGAAGAGCGAGTACGATATGGATATGCGAATTCAATCAATGTATATGGGATGGATCAATTTATTGGTGAAAATAGCTATTGGAATAAAGGAATTGGAACAACACTTGTGAAAATGATGGTGGCCTATTTAACTGATGAAGTGAAAGCAGATAAAGTTGTCATGGATCCTCAAATTCAAAATAAACGAGCACTTGCTTGTTATGCGAAATGTGGGTTTCAAGAAGTGAAACACTTGCCTCTACACGAGCTACATGAAGGGGAAAGGCGCGATTGTTTGTTAATGGAATATGTTAAAGAAGACGAAAAAAAGTGAAGCAAAAAAAGCATGTGCTCCTGCACATGCTTTCTTCTATTAGATCAATTCTTTTGCGAGTAACCTGTAGCTATCTAATCGTGTTTCATAGGAATGTTGGTTGCTATTAATCATTACTTCATCAAACTGATATTCTTGTTGTTCTTGTTCGAGTTGCCGCGCGACTTCTGTTGCCGTACCGACAAGGTGGAGCTTGCGATTTTTCTCAATAATGGCTTGATCCATTTCACTAAGTGGAAAATCTTTCGCTTCCTCTGGTGTCATCGTTTGTCGAATTTGTCCTTTAACAAGGAAGAGGCGGGATAAATCAATTGGTCGCGCATAGAATTCCGCTTCTTCTTTTGTTTTTGCGACTGTGGCGGCATAAGTGACATTAATGACGGGTGTCTCCATAAAATAGGAAGGTTCAAAATACGTCCGATATGCATCAAAAATGTCTTTGGACATGTCACCATTAAAAAATTGAGCAAATGAATAGCCAACCCCGAGACGTCCTGCTTGACGCGCGCTATTCCCACTTGAACCAAGGAGCCATGCTTCTGGCAAAGCAATTTGGTGAGGAGAAGCCATCACTTGATTGTACAAGGGATCATTCGTTTTTTGATCGTTTATTAATTGTAAACTTGTAGCAAATTTATCATATAAGTCATTAGGCGTATATGGTCTTCCTTCAGCTAAGGCTTGAATCGAATGGTGGTCTCCACCAGGTGCACGCCCCACACCGTAATCTATACGACCAGGAGCAAGGGCGCTAAGTGTTTTAAACACTTCAGCAAGCTTTAATGGTGAGTAATGCATCATCATCACGCCGCCAGTGCCAATCCGAATTCGTTTTGTTTTTGCGGCCAGGTGTGCAGCGGTAATTTCAGGAGCGGAGCTGGCAAATGATGGTCCGCTATGGTGTTCGGCCATCCACATGCGTTGAAAGCCTAGTTCGTCACCGAGTAAAGCTAGTTTCTCTGCAAATTGCAAAGCTTCAGAAGATGTATGGCCTTTAGAAATAGGGGCTTGGTCAAGTATACTAAGTTTCATTAAGTGTTCAGTCCTTTCCTGTCTTTCATGTTAAGCAATATAACACAGTATTAGGTTAGATATACATTGATCTGCTTCACCAAGTGGCAATGGTAAATAGGGACTTTTTGTTGAGTTCAGTTGTCTGAAACTGCAGGATAGCCTAAAATAAATTGGAAAAAATTACATATGAACGATTTAACTTCCTAAAACGTATAACAATTGAAAGCGAGGTGAAGCCGTGGATAGAGAAGACGCTAAGTTAATTAAACAAGCACAAAAAGGTGATGAACAGGCCATTACCGCGTTACTTAGTAAACATTATCAATTCATCTATTTATATTTCTTGAAAGTAACGATGCACCCTGCGCTTGCAGAAGATCTTACACAAGAAACAATGACGAAAGCGATCATCAGCATCCGTTCTTATAAAGTAAAGAAAGCGGCGTTTTCAACATGGTTAATTCGAATTGGAACAAATTGTTGGCTTGATGGCAAACGAAAAGAAAAACGTGAAAAGGCGTTTCAGCATGAGCAGCAACTGCGGTGGTCGTTAAGACATGAAGAGGATACAGATTGGATTGAAGTAAAAGAAGCGCTAGCCAAGTTAAAGGATATTCAACGAATCCCTGTTTTACTAAAGCATTATTACGGCTATTCGTACGATGAAATGGCGTTAATTTGTGATGTGCCTGTTGGAACAGTGAAGTCTCGTGTAAATGCGGGCATGAATCAATTAAGGAAGGAGCTGAACCATGACTGATCAAACAGAAAAGAGACTGAAAGAAGGATTGGCAATAATGGACCGTAGTGAAATGGAGAAGCCGTCAGAAACGGAGTTGCTTCAACTTGTTCGGGAAACACGTCGGAAGCAACGGAAAGAATCTGTCGCCTTTATTTTTGTAGCACTATTGTTGGCAAGCATAGCGATTCTTGGTTTTGCGACCACTCCTTTTCTCTTGATTGTTGTTTACGGAATCCTAACAGTAGTAACAGCCATTGTTTTTTTAATGCTATTGCGGATAAAAAAGGGGGATCGTCAGAATGGAAGAGCTTAACTCCATTCCTTTATGGGTGTTAATGGTTTTAGCCGTCTTATTAATTGCTCAAAGCTTATTTTTATTTTTTCATAGCCGTAACAATGATCAATGGAAATGGTTCTGGGGGATATGGGGTTGTATGCAAGTTCCTACGCCAATCATTGCCTATTTTCTTTGGACGAAATGGCTTCAACCTAAATTGCGAAATTGGGAGGGACGTTAAATGGACTATATGGAAATAATTAAGTTACTCGCACCACTTATTTTAGTTCAGTTTATTTTAATTATCGTTGCGTTCATTGATTTGTTTAGAAGGCAACATACAAAAGGACCAAAGTGGGTTTGGGGACTTATTATTGTGGGTTTTAATTTATTTGGACCGATTGTTTATTTCCTATTTGGAAGAGGGTCATCGCAATGAAACTAGATGTAAAAGGTTTATCAAAAGACAAGCGGGTCAACAATCTTTCATTTACGCTCCAACCAGGAAGAATGACTGCGCTTATTGGCGAGAATGGAGCTGGTAAAACAACGCTTCTCCATATGTTAGCAGGACTATTGCGATCGAGTGCTGGACAAATCATTCCTTCTGAAACACAGACCGATTTTCGGAAATCAATTGGTTTTTTACCGCAATATCCAGCCTTTCATAACTGGATGACAGCAAATGAGTATTTGGTTTATGCAGGAAAGTTAAGTGGTGTTGAAAAGCGTGTTGTGAACAAAAAAGCAAAGCAATTACTTAATCGGGTTGGATTAGCTGATGCGTGTAACAAGCAGATAAGTACATTTTCTGGTGGGATGAAACAACGCCTTGGAATTGCACAAGCTTTAATTGGAGACCCGCAATTGCTATTGATGGATGAACCAGTTTCAGCACTTGATCCAAAAGGTAGAGCGGAAGTGATGGCTTTATTAAAAGAATTAAAAGGAAACTGCACAGTCATGTATTCAACTCACGTACTTCATGATGCGGAACAAATCTGTGATGATGTACTCATGCTTCATCAAGGAAAATTAATTAAGTCAACTTCGCTTTCTGATTTACTCTCCTTTACAAAAAGCAATAGTTTAACCGTTAAAGCTTCAGAGGACATAACTGATTTTGCTAATCGTCTAAAAGAAAAACAACCATCTTGGCTCCTAGAAATAAGGGGGCATGAGTTTACAGTGCAAGATAAAGATGACAACGATATTCGGCGTTTACTTTTAAAAGAATTAAGTCAAGCAGATGTACCTTTCAAGCAAATTGCAGTTGATAGCAAGACGCTAGAAACTGTATTTCAGGAGGTTGTTGCCGATGCAAATGTTCCCCGTGCTCTTAAAAAAAGAATGGCTTGAGGCATGCAGAAGTTATCGTATATTATGGATGCCAGCGTTTTTTATCTTACTTGGTGCGATGCAGCCTCTCACAATGTACTATTTGGAAGACTTGTTAATGGTGTTAGGGGGCTTACCGGAGGGGGCTCAGCTCGCTTTTCCGGAAATGTCTGCCGTAGACATTTATAGCGACACGATCGGTCAATTTTCACAGGTGGGTATACTTGCGGTGGTACTCGGCTATATGGGTATGTTTACGAACGAACGAAAAACAGGAGAAGCAATGCTCGTGCTTGCAAAACCAGTCTCTTACTTTGCTTATTGGTTTTCAAAGTGGACGATGGCTGCAATAGTAGTACTATTTAGTTATGTGATGGGTCTTGTTGCAGCCCTATTTTATATTCAATTGTTATATGGTAGAATCCCGTTTACTGCAATCATTTCATCAGCGCTAGCTTATGGATTATGGCTCCTTGTCATTGTATCGCTTACGCTAGGGATTGGTACGTTTTTAAACAACCAAGCACTAACAGCTATTAGTAGCGTCATGATTGCTTTTGTATTAACGGTTACACCCATATTGCTAGGTGAAGGAGCGAGGTTCACTCCAGGAGGTTTATTGCAACTGTTTGAGCATCTTGCTTCAGGAAATCTCATTGAAAGTTATGCCTCTGCCTATGTTAGTGTCGCCCTTATTTTTCTTTGTGTTATTGGTGGAGGGTTCTTTATCAAAAAGACAGATTGGACAACATAAGAAAATCCTGCGGCAATTGCTGCAGGATTATTCTTCATATAAAGGAATCGAGATAAAAACGGTTGTCCCAACATCAAGTTTACTATCATAGTGAATTTTTCCTAGGTGCGCTTCAACAATTTTGTGACTTATTGTTAGACCAAGCCCTGTACCTTTTTCTTTGCGCGAATAAAAGGGTTCACCTAGCTTCTCAATCCGATCGCTACTAATACCACATCCATTATCTTGGACAGTAATACATACGTAATCGTCTATTGGTTTTGAATCTACTTCTATAATTGTAGCGCCTGCTTCAGTTGCATTTTTAATGATATTAATAAATAGTTGTTTTAATTGGTTTGCATCGCCTCTTACGAAAAGATCTTCATCCGTATTTAGTCGGATTGATGAGCCGTGTAAATGGGCTTCAGAGTTAAGAAGACGAACAATGTCTTTTAAGACTGATCGAACGTTCGTTCGAGAAAAGGCGATCTCTTGTGGTCGAGACAAGACTAGGAGTTCGCTTGCGATCATATTGATTCGTTCCAATTCGTCAAGCATAATGCGATGCAATGGGTTTTCTTTTTCACTCTCTGTCTGAAATAGTTGCACAAACCCGTGTAGTGACGTAAGTGGGTTCCGGATTTCGTGCGCAATGCCAGCAGCGAGTTCACCAATAACCGCTAATTTTTCAGTAGTACGTAACTTTTCTTCGGTTTCAATCATCTTCGTAATATTATTTGCGTAGCCCGTAATACCAACGATTTCATCCTCAATTATGATTGGTACAGACGCACAATTGACTATTACTTTTTTACCCGTACGATGATTCACGTGAACTTCATTGCATTGGTGCGCTCGTCTTTCGTTTATTACACGTGAGAATTTCTTATGTAGTCTAAGATGATCTTCTTCACGAATAAATGAAATGAAAGGCTTACCAATCGCATCATTTCGTTTATAACCAGTGACGTATTCAAATTGATCATTTAGATCAACGATTGTTCCATTTAAATCAATCATATAAACAAGCTCGGGATTATGTTCAAACAATGCTTTGTAACGAAGCTCACTTTCAGCTAACTTTTTTTCAGCCTTAATTCGTTCAGTTATATCTCGACCAATGACGACGAGTCCTTTTCTCTCCCCATTTTCGCGGAATAGTGGTGTTTTAATGGTGTCAAATATTTTTTCTTCCCCATTAGGAAGCGTAAAGACTTCTTCAGCTCGTGTCATTTCTCCGTTTTGCCATGTTTCTTCATCGGTCTTTTCACAGTATAGAAGGGCATCTCGATAAAACTTGCTATACTCTGCCAGCTCGGAATCTTTTTTTCCTTCGTAAGCAACCCCCTCTAGTTGGTATAGCTTTAAGCCAAACTCATTTGCTTGAATCCAACGTCCTTCGCCATCTTTAAAGTTGACGAAATCAACCATGGAATTGATTAGAGTGCCGACTTTTTCTTTTTCCTCTCGTAGCGTCTGAATTTTTTCTGATTTTCTCATAAGAAAATAGATGAATATACCTGTTGCTGCAACAAAAATAATGCCTTTTACTTTTTGAAACAAGGTATAAAGTTCTGGTTCCCATGAAGACAGGCCAATGTCTGTTCCTACAATCCAGAATACGCTAATACCTACATAAAGGAGTAACACTTTCTTTTTAGATTTCATCTGAAGTTCCGCCTTTGTGATCAATCAATCAATTAGATGTGCCGTTTTTAGATTAACTGCTATACAACAGAATGACAACTATGAAATAAAAAGTCAGTCAATTTAGCTAACGGCATGAGCGTTTTCGTGGCGCCTCTGGTGCTCGATTTACTGTTTTTATAAAAGTGGGAATTTGGCTAAAAAGGTCAAATAAACAAGAATATAATCTGATGGAAAATAGGCATAAAGTTGGGCTGTTACAATCGAATAAAAAGAAAACGTACACAGTGTTAGCTTCACTTAAAATGGAGCGTGAAAAAGATATTTATAACCAGCTTTATCATCCATAAGGGTACTTATAATCGATCACATTTGTTTTCAGGTTGAAGAGACTATGTGTGATTTGTTTTTATACATCAGGTTTTACGCATTTATTTGAATAGAGGGTTGACTTATTATTAAGAGATGCAAGGCATAGCAGCTTCCCTTTTTTTTAACATCGATAACAGTTATGTTGTGAATCCTGCAGAACCCAATGCTGCAGTTGGTTATTCTGATACATTGTTGGATAATAAATTTACTAAAAGGGGGTTTACATTAGCAGAGCTGATTCATTTAGAATCAAGGTGCGGGAGTATTGACTTTACAAGCTACCAAGACATTGTGGTTGAGAAAAAAGCCGAATAGGCTATGTTATACTACTGAAAAAACACTTAAGATTAGAACAAATGCTGCTTTTAAGTGTGTGTGGAGATGGTGATTTTTGACAAAGTTAGAACCTGTAGAAGTAGCAAGGAGTTTTGTGGAGTTGAACTATCCGAACTGTGAGGCTGCTTTGCTTGCAGGGAGTACAATCAGAGGTGAAGCGACAACTACTTCTGATTTGGATATTGTAGTATTTGATCAAACGTATAAGACGTCTTTTAGAGAGTCGCTCATAATGAATAATTGGCCGATTGAAGTATTTTTGCATACACTTGAATCATTTCGTGATTTTTTTAGAGCGGATATTGAAAGAGGCCGTCCATCTTTACCAAGAATGGTCGCAGAAGGGGTTGTGTTAAAAGATACGGGAGTGATTGAATCAATTAAAGTAGAAGCAACTATTTTACTTAATGAGGGGCCAAAAGCATGGACAAAAGCTGAAATCGATCAAAAGCGTTACGTAATTACGGATCTAGCTGAAGACTTTATTGGGAGTGAGGACAGAGCGGAAGCGATCTTTATTGTGGGTGAGTTGGCTATGCATGTAAGCGAATTCATCTTGCGAACAAACAAAGAATGGATTGGTCATTCGAAATGGTCTATACGTGCTTTGCGAGCACATAATCACCAGCTTGCAGAATTATTTATTGAAGCATTTGATTCCTATTATCGGACAAGTTCAAAAGAAAAAGTTGACCGATTAGTAACTCAAATTCTTAAACCTTACGGGGGAAAGTTGTTTCATGGATACCGCCTTGGGAGGAAGGAACCGAAATAATCTACATTTTAAGATAACTTTTAAAAACATGTTGACACATCGGAATTATGGGAATAATATATAAACAAATCCGACAGGTAAAGAAAGTGTAGTTCTTGTCGGAGAATCTTAACTCATTAATGCCGACTAAATACATAAGAATACAAGATAAAAGGAGGGGATTAGTAAGATGAAAAAAATGGCTTATCCACTAGTTGCATTGATTTTTCTTACAGCATGTAATTCAGAAGTCGCTGGAGGCAACGAAGGGGATGTGGAACTATTAAATGTCTCTTATGACCCAACTAGAGAGCTTTATGCAGAGGTTGATAAAGCATTTGTGGAGTATTGGCAAGGGGAAACAGGCCAATCAGTAACGATTAATGCCTCTCATGGAGGCTCTGGAAGTCAAGCACGCTCTGTTCTTGACGGTTTAGAAGCTGATGTTGTCACGTTAGCACTAGCCTATGATATTGATATCTTGCAAGAACGTGAATTGCTTGATGCAGATTGGCAATCCCAATTTGAACAGAATTCTTCTCCTTATACATCAACGATTAATTTTTTAGTACGCGAAGGCAACCCGAAAAACATTCAAGACTGGGATGACTTAATCCGTGAAGATATTGAAGTCGTAACACCAAACCCTAAAACGTCAGGCGGGGCTCGTTGGAATTACTTAGCAGCTTGGGGATTCGCTGAAGATCTTTATGGTTCTGAAGAGGCTGCGGAAGATTTTGTCGGGAAACTCTATCAAAATGTATCTGCATTAGATTCAGGGGCAAGAGGATCAACAACAACATTTGTCGAACGCGGTATTGGAGATGTTTTGTTAGCTTGGGAAAACGAAGCCATTCTAGCAGCTAACGAACTTGGCGAATCGGAATTCGATATTGTTACTCCATCCAAATCAATCTTAACGGAACCACCTGTTGCAATTGTAGATGCTGTTGTTGATCGTAAAGGCACGAGAGACGTAGCAGAGGCATACCTCGAATTTCTATATACAGATGAAGGCCAAAAACTGATTGCAGAAAATTACTATCGTCCGAGAGATGAAGCAATCTTAGAAGAACATCGTGACTATTTCCCGGAAGTAGAATTGTTTACGATTGATGAAAAGTTCGGTAGCTGGCAGGAAGCACAGGAAAAGCACTTTGCAGATGGCGGTATTTTTGATGCAATCTATCAGCCTTAGATTTAGGAGTTTTTTATGAAACGTATACTTCCGGGATTTGGACTCAGTTTAGGTTTTACGATGTTATATATGAGCTTTATCGTCTTCGTTCCTCTTGCAGCGTTGCTTTTATTTACTGTTTATAATGGGTGGGATACGTTTTGGAATGCGGTAAATGATCCGAGGGTATTTGCCGCATTCCGGTTGAGTTTTACATCCTCACTAATTGCAGCACTCATTAATGGTGTGTTTGGTTTACTTATTGCGTGGGTTCTCGTACGTTATTCTTTTCCTGGGAAAAGGTTAATGGACGGTATGATTGACTTGCCTTTTGCATTGCCAACAGCTGTTGCTGGTATCGCTTTAACAAGCCTTTATACAGAAAGTGGATGGATTGGGTCGCTGTTAGCCCCTCTAGGAATTAAAGTTGCTTTTTCACCACTTGGGGTGACGATCGCATTAACGTTTATTGGTCTTCCGTTTGTTGTACGCATGGTCGAGCCCGTTTTAAAAGCATTGGATAAAGAGACCGAAGAAGCATCAGCTTTGTTAGGAGCGACATCGTTTCAAACGTTTAAGACCGTCATTTTTCCGGTGCTTATTCCTGCTCTTTTAGCTGGGATGACACTGGCTTTTGCTAGAGCGCTTGGTGAATATGGTTCAGTTGTGTTCATTGCTGGGAATATGCCAATGAAAACGGAGATTGTACCACTGTTAATTATGACAAAGCTGGAGCAGTTTGATTATGGTGGGGCAACAGCAATTGCTGTTGTGATGCTAACCATTTCATTCTTGCTGTTGCTAGCGGTAAATGGTCTACAATGGTTAATTGCAAGGAAGTTAGGGCAAAGGAGGGCGTCGTAATGCTTAGACAAAAAACATGGATTAGTTATGTACTTATTACGATCGCCTTCTTGTTTCTAACTGCTTTCTTGTTTCTGCCTCTTATTGTTATTTTTACAGGTGCATTTGCGCAAGGTATAGATGTCTTCTGGGCAGCAATCACTGAACCTGCCGCACGATCAGCAATCCAATTGACGTTAATCGTAGTAGCAATTACTGTTCCACTCCACACTTTGTTTGGACTTTCTGCGGCATGGGTCCTAACGAAATTCCAGTTTAAGGGGCGTCAACTTCTCATTACATTAATTGAAATCCCTTTTGCGGTTTCTCCAGTAATTGCAGGGCTTCTTTTTATCTTATTATATGGTGTACATGGTTTTTTTGGCGAATGGCTGCAAGCAAATGGGTTTCAGGTTATTTTTGCTTTACCAGGAATTGTACTTGCTACAATGTTTGTTACTTTACCATTTATTGTTCGTGAATTGATTCCTTTGATGGAGGCGCAAGGTTCAGAAGCAGAAGAAGCTTCTGTTACCCTTGGTGCAAGTGGGTGGAGTACATTCCTCCGTGTAACACTTCCTTCAATTAAATGGGGATTATTATACGGAGTAATCTTATGTAGTGCTCGAGCGATTGGTGAGTTTGGAGCTGTTTCAGTTGTTTCTGGGAGAATTCGTGGTATGACAAATACAATGCCTTTGCATGTAGAAATTCTTTATAACGAGTATCAGTTTGCGGCTTCCTTTGCCGTGGCAGCATTAATGTCGTTATTTGCACTCGTTACGATCGGAGTGAAGCAATGGGTTGAGTCGAGGCAGAGAGGAGGAAGCAATCAATGACAATTGAGATCAAAGGTATTCATAAAACGTTTGGTTCAACAGCGGTCTTAAAAGATGTTGATTTAATGGTTGAGCAAGGTGAGTTGCTTGCCTTACTTGGTCCGTCCGGTTCTGGAAAAACGACGTTACTACGTATGATTGCTGGTCTTGAAACAGCTAATACCGGGCAAATCATGATCAAGGACCGAGACGTTACAAATGTATCGCCACGTGAACGAAAAGTAGGTTTTGTTTTTCAACATTACGCATTGTTTGCTCATATGACGGTAGAAGCAAATATTGCTTATGGATTAAATGTCCAGAAGCGAAGTTTGCGTCCAACGAAAGAGAAAATAAAGGAAACCGTTGATGAGCTAATTAAGCTTGTTAAACTTGATGGACTTCAGACTCGTTATCCCTCTGAACTTTCAGGAGGCCAGAGACAACGTGTTGCATTGGCACGTGCGTTAGCCATTAAACCAGATGTATTATTACTTGATGAGCCTTTTGGTGCTCTTGATGCTCAAGTACGAAAAGAATTGCGCCGATGGTTACGCACGCTTCATAAACAAACCGGTATTACAACAGTATTTGTTACCCATGATCAAGAAGAAGCATTAGATGTTGCTGATAAAATTGTTGTCATGCGAGATGGTGAAGTTGAACAAGTCGGTACGCCCATTCATGTATACGATGAACCAGAGACACCGTTTGTTTATCAATTTCTTGGTAATGCGAATCGTTTTACTGGGGTCACTCACGCAGGCAAATTACAAGTAGGTGAAGCGAATTGGGAACTATCTTCTACGATAGAAGAACAAGAGGTGGTCGGATTCGCGCGTCCTCATGAAATTGCTTTATCAAAAACCTATCGAGATGGCGCAGACTTAAAAGTCACGATCCAGTCGGTTCACCCAGTCGGGCCAATTGTTTTTATCGAAGCAATTCGTGAAGGTGCAGAAGAGCCGATAGAAATTCAATTGCCAAAAAAAGTGTTTAAAGAGTTAAATTTACAAGAACATGAGGAAGCTTATATAAGACCGGAGAAACTTGGGGTATTTCAAGTAGGAGAATATGTGATTTAAGAAAAAGAGGTTGTTAGTACAGACGACAGACAAGACCATAGATAAAAAATCTCTGCGATAGTATCTCAGAGATTTTTTTGAGTTGATAGAAGTTCATCCTTTAATTGACTTACTATTTAATTTTACTTACTAGAGAGAGGATAAAGGATAAGCATCATCTATTCCACATCAGTAAGTGTTTTTTACGTTAAAACAGCGCGGTCGTTTGCGAATGCATCACCACGAATTTTTTGGAATTCTTGAAGCAATTTCACAACAGTCAATCGTTGTTTCTCCTCATAGGATGCTTCAAAGATAATTTGTCCTTTGTCCATCATAATTAGGCGATTTCCAAGATCGAGTGCTTGTTGCATATTATGAGTAACCATTAATGTAGTTAAGTTTGTATGTTCCACGATATCTTTCGTTTTACTTGTAATTAAAGCAGCTCGAGATGGATCCAGTGCTGCCGTATGTTCATCAAGAAGTAAGAGGGATGGATTTGTAAATGTCGCCATTAATAGAGATAATGCCTGTCTTTCACCACCAGAGAGAAAGCCGACTTTCGCAGAGAGGCGATCTTCAAGTCCAAGTCCGAGTGAGGCTAGTTGCTCTTTAAAAAAAGATCGTCTGCTTTTCGTTACACCCATCTTGAAATAGGAACGCTTTCTAGCACGGCTAAAAGCGATTGCCATATTTTCTTCGATCGTCATTGTTGGCGCGGTACCTGCTTGAGGATCTTGGAAAACGCGACCAATCAGTTTTGATCGTCCGTGTTCTGCAAGAGCTGTGACGTTTTTACCATCAATTTCGATTGTTCCTGTGTCGGGTGGGAGGTGCCCAGCAATTAAATTCATTAATGTTGATTTTCCGGCACCGTTGCTACCAATAATCGTAACAAAATCTCCATGCTCTAAATGCAAGTTCACTTGATCCAAAGCCGTTTTTTCATCAACTGAACCTTCATTAAACATTTTATGAATATTATTTAGACGAAGCAATCTGGTCGCCTCCTTTTGTACTACTTTGCAACTCTTTCATTCGTTTTGCTTTACGCCGTCGATCTTTTTGCCGATCAATAATCGATGGTACTACAAGAGCAATAATAACGATAACGGCAGTAATCAAACGTAAGTCGCCAGCTTGAAGAAAATCAACACGAAGTGCAGAGGCGACAATTATGCGATAAATAATAGCTCCAAGAATAACTGCAAATGTAATTTTCATAAGAGAACCTTTACCAAAAATGGATTCTCCGATAATAACAGATGCAAGACCAATAATAATCATCCCAATGCCCATGCTCACATCTGCGAAATTAGTGTATTGGGTGACCGTAGCGCCAGCAAGTGCTACAAATGCATTAGACATGCCAAGACCGATAATCTTAAGCCGGTCCGTATTGGCAGAAAAGCTTTGAATCATTTTAGGATTATCCCCTGTTGCCCGTAAGGCCAGACCAGATTCGGTTTTAAGAAAGAAATCAATAATTAGCTTTACGGCTAAAACTAGGACAAGCATAAATAATACGATTCCCCAAGTGGAAGGAGTAAAGCTAGAAAGCCCGATAGATGAAAGAAAATTGTTAAAGGCATTGTCGATAGGCAAGCTTTGCCACCACGTTCCAAATAACGAAACGAGTGTTTCATCATTGCGAAGCGAGATATTTGAGCTTCCCATGATTCGTAAATTGATTGAATATAAAGCGATCATCATTAAAATACCGGATAAAAGTGGATTGATCTTTCCTTTTGTATGAAGTGTTCCCGTAATACAACCAGCTAGAAACCCTGCTAAAAGTGCGCAAAACGTTGCTAAAAGTGGCGGGTAGCCACTAGAAATCATAATTGCAGCTACGGCTCCACCAGTTACAAAACTACCATCAACAGTGAGGTCAGGAAAATCGAGCACACGAAACGATAAATAGACACCAAGTGCCATGATTCCATAAATTAAGCCTAGTTCAACCGCTCCAAAAGTGGAGAGAAAAATTGGGTTTGACATCGTTGTCCACTTCCTTTGCAGTTACTCGGTAATGACATCTTCAGCTAATTCATCCCAGCTTGTGTTCCAATCTAATCCCATTCGTTCAGCCGCACCTTTATTAAATACAAGCTTCAACTCTGGAGGAAGCTCAACGGACATTGTGCTAACATCGGCACCATTCTCTAAGATTTCTACAGCCATTTCACCAGTTTTATAACCGATATCATAATAAGAGAATCCAAACCCGGCAAAACCGCCAGCTTCAACAGAATCAAGCTCACCAACAAACAATGGTAGGCTTTCCCTTTCGGCAACATTGATAATCGAATCAAGTCCAGCGACTGCGTCATTGTCCGTAATAATATAAAAGGCATCGATGGATCCAAGTAAACTTTCAGCCGCTGTTAGTACATCCGCTGTCGTTTGAATAGGCGCCTCATGAATAGTCATACCTAAGGCAGCGGCGGCTTCTTTTGCAAGCGAGACTTGGTGCTGGGAGTTTTGTTCTCCTGTGTTGTAAATCATGCCAATGTTTTCATAGCCAAATTCTTCGTTCATTAACTCAATTGAATTGGAGATAGCATCTGGATGAAAATCTACTGTACCTGATGCATTGCCGCCAGGTTCTTCTAAGGATTCAACGAGTTGAGCTCCAACTGGATCGGTAACAGAAGTAAATAGAATTGGGGCATCAGTCACTGATGATTCCATAAATTGTGCAGCAGGTGTGGCATTAGCAAAAACTAGATCAAGTCCTTCGCTTGCAAAGTTGTCTGCGATCGACTGCAATTGATTTTGATCTCCATTTGGATTGGCATCATTGTAATTTACATTAAGACCAGCTTCTTCAATCGCTGCTTTGAATCCTTCCGTAGCCTGATCAAGAGAAGGATGATCAGCGTATTGCACGACACCAATCTCATAAGAATCTTCTCCAGATGTTTCCCCGTCACCGCATGCAGTAAGCACACTCGATGCAACCAACCCAATCATGAGCAAATACTTTTTGTTCATTTGTTCTCCCCCTAAAGATCAACTAATTTGATAATAGAATAGCTAGTAAAAGATCATTTCTATAATAGAAACATAACTTATTCGAAAGATTTAGTCTATATGATAATTTAAATAATTTAACAGAAACAATCATTATAATGGAAATTTGTTAAAAGAATGGCTCTTTTCTGTTAAAATAATCTTTATATAAAGATTATTCTCTACCATAAGGTGTTTTACTTAATTGGGGATAATTGTGAGAGGAGAGATAGTCATGTGCGATCGCAAAGATGGTAATCAAATTAAAAGAGGTAAAACAATCAATCTAGTTGAGTACATCTATTAACAAGAGTGTTTAACTGTTAAATTGGAGGAGTATGAATTAAAAGGTTTTGATATGTGGGCAGATAACTACGATCAAACAGTACAGGTAAGTGAAGAAACGAATTCATACCCATTTGCTGGATACAAGGAAATTCTTAATCAACTTTATAATGAAATAATGAAGCGAGAGCTTTCGGTCATACTAGATATTGGTTTTGGAACAGGAATATTGGCGAACAAGTTGTATGAAAATGGTCACCAAATTGAAGGAATTGATTTTTCAGACCGAATGATTGAGATTGCATCGAGGAAAATGCCTAAAGCTAGGTTGTTAAACTGGGATATATCGAGGGGTTTACCAAGTGAGGTTAAAGAGAAACGCTATGATTCAATTGTTAGTACTTATGCGCTGCACCACTTAACGGATGCCGAGAAGAAGACTTTTTTAGAAGAAGCAGTTGCTTTATTAAAAGTAGATGGAACGCTGTACATTGGCGACGTCGCCTTTCAAACGCGTCCAAAATTAAAACAATGTCGTCTTGACCATTTACCAGACTGGGATGAAGAGGAGCATTACTTTGTTGCCGATGAATTAATAAATGACATAAATTTCTTTGCTGATGTAACATTTCATCAACTATCACATTGCGGCGGGATTTTTGTTATCAAGAAAAAGAATTAGATAAAAAATGGTTGTTTAGCTTGTTTACAAAGCCCCATGAAAACG
This sequence comes from Shouchella patagoniensis, assembly GCF_002019705.1. Taxonomy (GTDB): domain Bacteria; phylum Bacillota; class Bacilli; order Bacillales; family Bacillaceae_D; genus Shouchella; species Shouchella patagoniensis. Next base: position 4,507,157 of record NZ_KV917377.1, read on the forward strand.
GGATTTTGTCAACAAGCTTTTTTACTGATGAGTGATTGTCTAGTACTATTCTCCTGTTTTGTTCCGCTTCTAGTCGCCTATCGTCGTCCCCAACGGCATTGAAAGACACTAATTTAATGGCTCTTTTTTTATATTCGTTTGATCTTAGACCCGCAAGTGCTTAGAGTCATGAGGTTGATTCCGTTAATAAACAAAAAAACATAACTTCTATACTATTTTATGGTAAACTAAAGTAGGATATAATTACCGCAATTTATTCATTCATACTATTATTTTAAGAGGAAGTGAACAAATGAGCAATAAGACGCTTGAATCTGTCGAGAAGACAGAAGTAATTGAAGGTGTAAAACAAGTAAGCACGCCGTCTAATAGCCAAAGGAATACTGGTGGTCCAAGTCGCGTAATGAAGTGGACATTTGGTGGGTTAGAAGCTTTATGGGGCTTCCCTATGATAGGTGGACTACTTATTTTAAGTCTTGCATGGGTTCCATTAGGAATTATGCTTATTCTACATATCATTGGTTTAGTTTTTGCAGCTAAAGAAAATCGTAGCAAAACGGGTCATATTTTGGGCGTGTTAGCTTCGGCTCTTGGTTGGATTCCTGGTGTTGGTATGATACTTCATATCCTTGCTGCAGTATTCCTAATGATTGAAGCAGGTAAAAACAACTAAGAAGCACTTATTTTAAAGAGGTATCTCTATAGAGATACCTCTTTTTTGTACGCCTGACAAGTGCACAAGATCCATTATTCATGTCCCTAACGGTGAAGGGCGTGTAAGTGGTTAGCTAATGGCAATGGTGTTTGAGATGAGTCGGAATCTGAAGGAAGTGGGAGGGGGACATCTAGGAGGGTGGGGCGCATGCGGTCACAAAAGAAAATCTTGTACCAAGAGGTGAATCTAAATGAATCGCGACCTGTCACGAGGTAATCTTATCGCGTCATTAAAACGTTCGAATCAATATTTTAGTAGAAATCTCGTCGGTTTTTGAACGAGCGACGAGATCGATGGATTGGAAGAAGACTCTAATTCATCGATGAAAAGAATGGAAGATGGTTGGAACAAAATAGCAAATCTGATCTTATTAGGGGCTTTTAAAAAGGAAAAGCATGGGATAAGTAAACACTAGAAAAGTCTACTGGCGCATAGCCAGTAGACTTTTCCTTCATCGAACCCTCAAACAAGGGTTGAGGTATTACAACCTTTGTTCGACTTAACTGCAACCGCCGTAAACCCGAACGGTGGAATAAGAGGACGGGAATCTAACAAAATGTATCTCTTGGTTTTGGTACGGATAGTCCAAAGAGTGGACGGAGTTTTAAGGCGAGGAATGTTCCACCAAGTGCCATAACGCCCCAAATATAGCCATGTCCACTGAAAGAAGCAATTCCACCAAAATAAGCACCAACGTTACAACCAAAAGCAAGACGTGCACCGTAACCCATTAAGAGGCCACCAATGACCGAAGCTGCTGCGTTTTTTGCTGTAATATTCGAGAACTTGAACAATCCCCCTGCAGCAGAAGCGATAAAAGCACCGATAATAACGCCAAAGTTTAAAATCGTTGTTGTATCAGCAAAGATTGAAGCTTGTAACGCCTCGGTATTTCCTTGCCAGTAACCCCAGCTTGCTACATCAAAACCAACAGCTTCAGCTGCTTTTGAACCCCAGAGCGTGAAGGCAGAAGTCACGCCCCAAGGCGTTCCACGAATTAACAAAGTTAATGCATTTAGTATGGCAAGAACGATTGCAGCCGCAAACAAAGGCCACGAACCACGGAGGAGACGTTTCCATCCAACCGCTGAAGGTACTGGGGCCATTTCAGGAGGTTTGCGTTTCTTTTCAATAAAGATCGTAATGAGCGCAATAATGCCAAAAAGAGCAAGTGAAGCAATCCATGCCCCGCCATAGCCGAGGCCAGTTGATGTTGCCAGAGAGAACGGTTCTGCTGCTGGCATATCTTCCATCCAGAAATCAAAATGTGCCGCGCCAATTGTTGAACCGATAATGAAAAACAACAACGTAATAAACATGACAGAACGTCCGCCACCAACAGCGTAAAGTGTTCCAGATGCACAACCACCGCCTAGCTGCATCCCAATACCGAAAATAAACGCACCAACTAATAAGCTTACGCCAATTGGAGAAACATACCCATTTGCTTCAGCGCCAAAGAATGTAGTACCAACAGCAAGGATTGGAGCAAATAATGTACAAGCTACAGCAAGCATGACCATATGCGCTCGTAAAGATTTACCGTTTCCGACTGAAGCTAGTCTGCGAAAGGCTGATGTAAAACCAAACCGGGCATGAAATAATGTGTATCCAAGACCAATCCCTACTAGAAGTAATAGGGGTTGAACGAGATGTTGTGTGAACGCTAAAAAAATTGTCAAAGCTACCGCTACAATAATGCCACCTGCGACAAGTATATATTGAGGGTTTTTTAATGGCGGCGCTTTTCTTTCTGTGTTGTTATTTGCATTTTGTACAAGAGTAGCCATTAGATCACCTCTTATTCTTATTATTTTACTATGGATTATAATATCGTAGTCGGAACAGTTGCTTCTGTCAAGAATGAGATTTTAAAAAGAATCGTTTGGAGGATTGAAATACACATTAAAAAGGTTAGCTGAAGCTGCTGATATAGTGGGGGAAGTCTTATCCTTGTAATCCGATTTGTGAAATTGGATTATAAATCAAATATATTTGCTGTAAATGGTGGGCCTATCATGATTGGTTGAGGTGAAAGACACTGCTAGGAACTGTGATCATAGCTTATGCATTAATTTATTTTCGCATATCTTATCATCTATTAAAGGATTCTAGTTAATAGTTGAATAAATCGACTCTTCAATACCTGGAAGGAGTCGATACACACTCTTATTAATATATGTTTCAATCTCTTGTTTAATGGTATAAAACCCGTTCCAATGAAGTGAAGTGTAGAGAGTGGTTCCATGTCGTAAACCAACGGATACAAGTCTTTTCTCAAGTGTTGTAAAGCCATTAGAATCGGCTAGTGCATTACATAGTGTAATGACTTTACTATACAGATCATAGGTTCTGTGTTGATTAAGGATATCAATTAGAGTCGCTTGCATATAATTTGGAACAAGGTTCCAAGCTGCGGCAAGTTCAATGTTTTTGTTTCCATTTGGAAATGAATGAGTAACACAAACGAGTGCATTTCCTGAAAACCCTAATTCTTCTAAATAAGTGTAGCCATCATATGAATGAATAACTGATTTTGTCACACCTTTGTACCTGCCAATATCATGCAAGAGAGCTGCATTATACTCTAAATCAATATTCAAATTAAATCCAAATTTATTAAGTTCTTGTAAGATTATTTCGGTAGCTCTTGCGACATGAATGGAATGGTCAACCCATGGACCGGGGTTCTTTTCACTTGCAAGTGTTAATAATGTGAGAGCATAATCTCTGTCTTGGATATAGTTCATCATGTATTCCTTTCTAAACCTCTTTATTTATACTACTTCACCTTTGTAATTGAAAGTCCTTTCTTGATTTATTTTTCTTATAGGATTAAAAAAAGCAAAGCAGAGTAAAACTCTGCCTTGCTTTTTTAACCGCTATTTCATCCAATTATCTACGAGTTCGCGGTTGTTTTCAATCCATTCTTTTGCTGCTTCAACATCATCAAGTTCATTTTGAAGGGCAAGTAATTCAGATAACGAATCATCATCAAAATAACTGTTATTTAACCAATCGACAATTTCAGGTATATCTTCTGCTAGTCCGTTACGAGCAATATAATAAATATCGTCAGGGTCACCGTATACATTATCTGGATCTTCCAAGTATTTCATGTCGTAATCATTAAAAGACCAATGTGGATTCCATAAAGTAACAACAATAGGTTCTTCGTTCTGATAAGCAGTTTCAAGCTGTTGAATCATTGCTTGCTCTGACGAAGAAGAAAGAGTAAAGTCTTCAAGACCGTAATGAGGGATAATTTCATCTTCAGTAATTTGCATTAAAGCAGACCCAGGGTCGATACCAACAATGGTACCGTTTAGTTCGTCATAATAACTTTTTAAGTCCTCAATTGAATGAATGTCTTCCATATAAGTTGGGACGGCAAGTCCAAGTGTGGCTCCTTCGTAAATGACTCCATCTTCTTGTACATCAATTGTTTCAGAGTCTTTTGTTAGGTAGGCTTGATCCGTAAACGGCAACCATGTATTAAAAGCAATGTCAAAATCTCCATTCTCTGTTCCTTCAAATAAGAACGCTTTCTCAACTGCTGCAGCCTCAACTTCATATCCTTTTTCTTCTAAAAGTTGTTCCCATACATGGGCAAAGGCTATCGCTTCTGCATATGTATTGTATCCAATATTAATTTCTGTGCTATTTTCTGTTGTTCCTTCACCTTCGTCATTTCCGCATGCAGCTAGCGTACTGACTGCAATTAGGGAAACTCCAGCAATAATCATTTTTTTCATGACGAATGATCCTCCCAAAGTGTGTTTATCATGTATCACTATTTTAGAATAGCATAACTATACATTAGTATGCACATGTTCTTGGTTGAATAATCAAAAAGTGGTAGAGCATGAACCTTGAGAATAGCTTCTCATGAAGCGTTTTTTCGCGTTGGTCTACAGGAGGAAATCCGTTCTTAACAACTGTAAAATGTATAATCTTACTAATCATTAAATACGTCACTCTGTGAGTAATTTAGGAGAAATGGGGTATATGAAAGAAAAACATGTAAAGAGGAGTGGAGAACTTGGATCCCATTATATGGATTATAATAGCGCTACTTTTATTTTCTGTTTTAGCTGGTGTAACAAAAGCGGTTATTCGAGTGATCTTTACAATTGCAGCAATTAGTGTATTAATTATTCTAATTGGTCAGCTTATAGGTGTAATGTAGCTTTTACGATTTAAGCGTATAAATGTGATCTATCAAGCATGCCTTGATAAATTTTTTCTATAAAACCTATGAAAAGAAAAATAAAACGCTGTTGTACGAACATGCTCATTGAACGCGTTAATTATTTTATAGAAAAGAGGGAGAATATGAAAGCCATCCTGTTTGATTTAGATGGAACGTTACTTGATCGCAGAGCGTCATTACGTCGTTTTATAAAAGAGCAACGGGAACGACTTGGAAACGAACTGAAAGAAACGGATGAGCTGAGTTACGAGGAAGATTTCCTGACGTGGGATAATAATGGATATGTGACGAAAGACATTGTTTATCAAAAGCTTATCGCTAAATACAACATAAAGTCTTTTACAGCAACAGAGCTTTTGCAGGACTATGAGGAGTTTTTTTATACAAGCTGCATTCCATTTGCTAATTTGATATCGACTTTAGCAGAATTGCAGAAACAGTCAATAAAGCTTGGTATTGTTACAAATGGAAAAAAAGATTTTCAGCAAAAAAACCTTGAGGCTCTTGGAATTGCAACGTATTTTGAGTCTGTTGTCATATCTGAAGCTGTAGGCGTAAAGAAGCCTGATCCTGCAATCTTCTTACATGCAGCAGAGGAACTTGGCGTCCTGCCTAAAGAGTGCTTGTTTGTTGGCGATCATCCTGAGATTGACTTTTCAGGTGCAGAAGCTGTTGGCATGACGGGTGTTTGGCGTGTGAATGGCATGTGGAAGCCCCCAAAAACGACACACGAAATAACGAATTTAACTCAACTGTTGCTAATAGTTGATGAAATAAACAATAATAGTCATTAAATAAGTCTTGTATGTGGGTAAGAGAAGCGCTTTATGACGCTTGTTTGTTATTACCCGAAGAAAGGCCGGTTTACGTATGAAAAACTATATTTTTCTCGTCTTTGGTACATTCCTCTTTGCTGTGTCTGTGACTATCTTTGCGATGCCTAATTCGTTAGCAGAGGGAGGAGTACCGGGGCTAGCACTTCTGCTTTATCATGGCTTTGGGTTTTCACCAGCTTTAATTACTCTACTTGCTAATGCTGTGACGTTATTGATTGGCTATCGTTATTTACCCAAAGATATGATCATGAAATCGATCCTAACGATTCCGCTCTTTTCATTTTTTATTTTTCTATTAGAAGGCTTTGGGAGTAGTATCCCTGACCCTTTACTAGCTGCGTTATTTACTGGGTTGTTTACAGGAATCGGGTTTGGTTTTATTTTTCGGGCAGGAAGCACAACTGGCGGTACATCTACGCTTGCGCGAATGCTCAATTATAAATTTGGTTGGGAGCTAACTGGAACAAATTTTGTTCTTGATGCATCGATTGTACTGGCTGGGGTATTTATCATTGGTCCCCTCCATACGATGTATACGGTACTAGCGCTTTTCATAGGGAAACGTGTAACAGATTATGTACTTGAAGGCTTTGAGTCTAAAAAAATCATTCATATCTTTTCTCCAAAGACAGAGGAAATCGCAAACGCAATTCAGCTTAATCTCGGAGCCCATACAACCATTTTAAAGGGCGAAAAAAATCAAGAAGGAGTAGAAGAACATCTTCTATATGTCGCAATCCCTAAGCAAAGGCTTTTCTATTTGAAAAAACTTGTCCAAGGCATCGATGTTAATGCATTTACAGTTGTACATACAGTAAAAGATGTGACTGGAGGAAGCTTTGCCGAGGCCCATCACCCTACACAAAAAACATTTAAAAACGAGCAAGCAGAGAAGAATTATTATCAAAGACAAGCAGACAAAGAGTAAGCAGACGTATAAAAGCAGGCATGTTCTTATGGACATGCTTGTTTTTTTACGGAGTAAATATGCGATCTGTATACATTGTTTTTCATTTTTTAGTCAAGTTATCCAATGACTCCACTACACAATCACTCTAGCATTATAAGGAATAAAACTGTGATTAGTGGAGGTTCATAATGATGAAAAGAACGAGGAGTAAATGGATTGTACCAGCGTCTTTAGTATTGTTAGCTGCTTGTGGGGGGAGTGCAAACTCCGATGGAAAAGAAGCTGTGAAATTGGTTTTGAACTGGTTTCCTAAAAGCCAAATGGGCGGCTTTTATGCTGCTCAAGTAAACGGAGACTATGAAGACAATGGTCTTGATGTGGAAATTGAACCAGGTGGACCAGAGGTTTCCGCGATACAACTAGTTGCTTCTGGTAATGCAGATTTCGGGCTTGCCCATGCGGATCAACTCCTTGTGGCCAGGAATGAAGGGATCGAATTTATTGCTCTCGCTGCCACTCAACAAGAAAGTCCACAGGCGCTCATGTTCCATGAAGGGAAAGGGGTATCTAAATTCGAAGGAATCAATGGGAAGACAATGTACATTGAACCTGGTATTCCTTATTGGGATTACTTAAAAAGTCAATACGATTTAAGCGAGGTAGAGGAACTTGCTTATACAGGTCAGAATGTTAATTTTCTAGCAAATGAAGATTCCATTACCCAGGCATTCCAAACTTCTGAACCATTCTTCCTTGAACGACAAGGTGTAGCAACAGAGACAATGCTCATTTCTGAAGCTGGTTATAATCCTTATAACGTTGTTTTATTTGTGACAAAAGACTATTTTGATAAAAACGAAGAAACGGTTGATCAATTTATGAAGGCTTATCAATCAGGGTGGGAAACGTACGAAACAAATTATGATGATATAAATGAAACAATCCATGAGGTGAATCCTGAAATTGCCATGGAAGAGCTTGAATTCGAAGCGGAGGCACAGTATGAGTTTGTATTTGGTGGTGATGCCGAGGAGCATGGGGTTGGTTACATGTCACATGAAAGATGGCAAGAGTTGATTGACCAACTAGTTGACATTGGTCAACTAGATCAAACTGTTGATGCAGCAGAAGTTTTTACAACAAAGTATTACGACTAACAGTTAGATGTAGAAAAAGAGTGTAAGATCATCTCTCGTAAACTTTAACAACAAGGATCGGAATCTTTATACTAATCACAATTATAAAAATCGTAAGAGAGGGTGCTAGCAAATGGAGAATATGCATGAAATCTTTCCTCACCTTAATGATCCTATGCAAAAATCAATGCTTGCAACCATTGTCCATGTGGATGGCTCTGCGTATCGAAGAGAAGGAACAACGATGTTATTTAAAGCAGATGGCACTCAAATTGGTCTTCTAAGTGCCGGTTGTATTGAAGAAGATCTATATGCTCAGTTTGTTCCAGTTTGGGAAGACGGACCTATTTGGAAGTCCTATGATATGACTAGTGAAGATGACTTGTTATGGGGTGTAGAGGGGAGTGGTTGCAATGGTGTTGTCACTGTCTTGCTTGAACCTGTTACTGCCAAGTTAAGAAAGGAACTAACGTGGGTAGAAAAGGAATTGAAGTCCGGTAACTGGGTTGCCAGGGCGAGGTCATATTCCGAAACATACTATCAATCAAAATCGGGTCAATGGCTTGGCGAGAAGTGTCTAGCAATGTCATTTTCGGGAGATGAAACAAGTGGATTCAATGAGCAGAACAAAATGTACATCCACATAGTCCATCCTAAACCAAGATTGATTCTATTTGGTGCTCATTTAGATGCACGCCCACTTGTTCAATTTGCATCGCAATCAGGATTTGCTGTTCATGTTTGTGATTGGCGTCCTGCCTTTTGTCGGCGTCATTTTTTTCCACAGGCAGAAGCAATGTACCTTGGTTTTCCACATGAAGTATTACCACAACTCTCATTTTCTCCTAACGATTATGTTGTTTTAATGACACATCATTTTGATCGTGACCGCGAAATTATGTTGTATATGCTTAAACAAGAGGTTGCTTATATAGGGGTCCTTGGGTCAAAAAAACGAACCAGTCGTTTACTGGCGACGTCTCAATTACCTGACAATGTGAGAAGTCCAATCGGCTTAGCCATACAAGCGGAAGGGCCTTATGAAATTGCTATTAGTATCGTTGCAGAGCTCATTCAAGAAATAAAGCGTACAGATAGAAGAATGACAGTTAAATGAAGGTTATTGCCATTGTACTCGCGGCTGGTAAAGCATTACGAATGGGTAGAAATAAAATGGCTCTACAATTAGGTGAGGATACGGTCGGAAACCGAACTGTTTCTGCCGCTTTAGCCGCCGAAGTTGACCATGTTATTGTATGCATCGGTGCTAATGATTCCGCTCAATGGCTTCAATTAATCAACCATTCGCAGGTTTCTACCGTTACTTCTATCGAAGCGGAAAAAGGTCAGGCCTATTCATTACGTGCAGGTATAAGTAAAGTAATTGATATGGATGCTGATGCGATTGTTGTTTTGTTAGGAGATCAACCCTTTATTCAATCATCATTCATTCAACAACTGATTGAAACAGCAAAAGAAAATTCAGAAGCTATCTATGTGGCTGCTTCCTTTGAACAAAAAGAAAGGCCACCAATCTTATTTAGAAAAGCGATTTTTTCAGACTTAATGCAATTAAAAGGTGATGAGGGAGCACGTAAATTTGTTCGTTCACGTCTTGTGAAAGGACTAAAGGTCTATTCCTCAGACGAAATCAATTTTGTTGATATTGATACGAAGGAGGATTATGCATGGGCTTGCAAACACCTGTAAAACAAACTGCTTTTCCGATTGTCTGGATGCCAGAGACAATCGAAGAAGCATGGGAAATGAAGAAAAAGACAGTAGGCGCAGTTTTTGTTGCGGGGGGTACCGTTATTCAGATGCGGCGAGAACAAGGAGTAAGTCAAGCAACACATTTAATTAGCTTAACAAATATAGAACAGCTTAAAATGATAAATGATGGTGATACGTTGCTTGAGATCGGCTCTCTATGTGTGCTTTCTGATTGTCTGAAAGCTTCTGCTATCAAAGCGGAAGTACCGTTACTTATAAAAGCAATTGCTTCAATCGCTGCGCCGGCTGTTCGTAATAGAGGGACGATAGGAGGCAACGTAACCTATCGACAAGGGGATGCGATTCCTGTAATGGTTGCTCTTGATGCAGATGCCGTTATTTATTCAGATAATGGTTATGAATGCATATCGGTAGCAGAATATGTAGAGAACCTCGAACCATCGATTTTGCTTGCGGTGCGTTTTCGTAAAGAAAAACCAACAAAAGCGAAATTCATTTATGAAAAGGTAGGAAGACGAGAAGCCTTTACTCTTTCCCTATTAACGATTGCCTGTGTTGTTGAATTAGATGGTGCCGTGCTTAAGCAAATCAAACTTGCTATTGGTGGAGGCGATATGATCCCACAGCGGTTAACAGAAATAGAGAACGTGTTAACTGGAGCTCCTTTAACAGAGGAGCTGCTGACAGTAGCGTATTCACGATTTAAAAAAGCAGGCGTGATTTGTACAACGCCATTCGCAACAGAAGAGTACGTTCGGACAGTGCTTGCCAATATTGTTGTGTCATCTCTGGAAGAGTTTATGAAAGAGGAGGTACGCTATGGTAAGGACTAGGCCGGATGGTATTCCAAAAGTAACAGGACAACTAAGCTATTTAACCGATCGAACATTTCCTAATACGCTTTACGGGAAAATCTTGCGTAGTCAGTATCCCCATGCCTTGATAAAACGTATTTCAATTGATAAAGCGAAAGCACTTCCTGGAGTACGAGCTGTTTTAACTCACGAAGATGTTCCTGGGATAAATGGCTTTGGCATTATCGTTCCAGATCAACCTGTGTTTTGTTCCGATCGTGTTCTTTATATTGGTGATGCGATTGCCGCAGTAGCAGCCGATACGAATGCAATTGCAGAAGAAGCGCTTCATTTCATTGAGGTTGAGTATGAGGAACTACCAGTTTTAGATACTCCAGAGAAAAGCTTGACATCTGAAGCCCCACTCCTATATCCAGACGGGAATGTGTTGCATAAAGCAACCCATCAAAAAGGGGATGTATCTGCAGGTTTTTCTGCTTCAACATGCATGGTTAAAGAGACGTATGATGTTCCAAGGCAAATGCATACGTATATGGAAACTGAGGGTGGGGTCATTGTGCCAGAAACTGATGGAGGCATAACGGTTTATATGGGCACGCAACATGGCTTTAAAGATCGATTTCAGCTGTCGAGAATTCTTGCTATCGACGAAGAGAAAATCCACGTTGTCTCTAGTCCGATGGGTGGTTCTTTTGGGGGGAAAGATGAGTTAAATGTCCAACCTTATGCAGCTTTGTTAGCCCTGAAAACAGCTTGTCCAGTAAAGATCCACCAAACAAGGAAAGAATCAATGATTTCAGGCATCAAAAGGCATCCAATGAAAATTAAAACACGAACAGGTGCAGACGAATATGGACGAATTCTTGCACATGAAGTAGAGATTATTGCTGACACGGGTCCGTATTCAACACTTGGTCCAGCAATTCTTGATTTTGCTGTTGAACATGCGGTTGGCCCTTATCGAATTCCACATGTTCTTGTTGAAGGAAAATCGGTTTTTACAAATAATGCTGTTTCAGGAGAATTTCGTGGCTTTGGCGGTAATCAAATAACCTTTGCTTTAGAAGGACAGATGGATCGGTTAGCAGAAAAGTTAGGAATTGAACCACTTGAGTTACGTGAACGCAATCTTCGAAAAGAAAACGACTTAGGACCGCTTGAGCAGCGTATTGTCCCAACAGACGGCGCGCGCGCGGTAGTGAAAGCCATTAAACATACTTCAGAACCTGTTATAAATCAGGCTTCTCGTAAACGTATGGGCACAGGAATTGCTGTGACAATGCATGGTGGCGGATTAGGGTACGGTCGCCTTGATAAATCAGGCGGTAGAATAGCGTTAACAAATGAAGGAAAGATCGCTGTTTCTTTTGGCTTTGAGGAAGTCGGGCAAGGAATCATCCATGTCATAGAAACCATTGCAACAGGGGCGTTTGACTGTTCCGAAGAGGATTTACTCATCCAAATTGGAGATACGCGAACAACGCCTAGTACAGGTTCAACGACGGCCTCACGAGGAACAAGTATGGTATGGAACGCAATAAACCGTTTAAAGCCACCGTTTGTTGCTGCGTTAACAGAACAAGCGGGTAAGCTTTTGCAAATAGAGGCAGACAACCTTCATCTTGGACCTGGTGGTATTTATAATCGGGGGCAGAAGAAAATGGACTTTAATGAACTGGCTGCCTCGTTTAACAAGGAAACCCCCGTTCAGTTTGATACATCTTTTGACTTCCCGACAACACCAGATCGAACCGATGGTGGACATTATTTATATACGTATGCCGCTGTTTTTGCTCAAGTTGAGGTTGATGAGATGACAGGAAGGATTGCAGTGCGTCAGTTAAAGCAAGCTATTTCAGCAGGACCTGTTGTTAATCTAGTAGGCTTTAACGGACAAATTGAGGGTGGAGGTGTTATGGCTCTCGGATATACGTTAATGGAAGACGCTAAAATGATAAACGGTCAGTACATTACGGAAAACTTAGACACGTATTTAATTCCAAGCATTCGCGATGTTCCCCCTCATTTAGAAGTTGAGCCCATTGAAGAACTACCGGAAGAAGATTGCTTTGGTCCTCGTGGAGTTGGTGAAATAGGGACGGTTGCAGTAGCACCTGCAATTGCAAAAGCAATTCATGACGCAACAGGTTTATGGGTTAAGAAACTTCCTGTATCACCGGAAACGGTGTTAAAGGCATTGGATCAAAGGAGTGAAAGGCGATGGAAAAAAGATGTGGATCTACTCTCAAGCTTGAATGCTCAATCAATAACGAGACAATAAACATCACTGTGCCAGCAAGCGCTCGTTTGTCTGATATTGTTCGAGAAGAGCTTCATTTAACTGGCACAAAAGTCTCGTGTGGAATTGGGCGCTGTGGTGCTTGCGCTGTTATAATGGACGGTCGGCTTGTGAATAGTTGCCTAGTGATGGCTTACCAAGCAAAAAAATCGGTCATTCAAACAATTGAGGGAGTTGCAACAGAAGATGGTTTAGATCCTATTCAACAAGCTTTTCTCGATGAAGGTGGATTTCAATGTGGATATTGTACGCCAGGCATGATTATGGCTGTCAAAGTGTTGCTTACAGAGAACCCAAACCCAACTGATGAAGAAATTGTAGATAGGTTGTCAGGAAATCTATGTCGATGCACAGGTTATGCCGGAATCATTAGAGCTGTCCGACAAGCGAGTAATCGTGTCTGTACGTCAATAGAGTAGTTTATTTCTTAGGAAGTAAAAGAATCTCCAAATGATAAAGAGAAGGATTTTTTGGTTGACAAATTCCAGCCCACTTTCTTATGAAAGTGGGCTTTCCTTCTATTCGCTTAGGCAGCGCTCAAACATTGATTACGGTCTCTCGAGTACTCTGATCGTAGTAAGAAAGAGCTGCTTGCAGTGCTTTGCCGCTTTGAATGGGTGCTCCTTTGTAGAGAAGTGCTGCCTCAAGGGCGGAGAGTGTAAATAAAACATTTTCTTTTCTACAACTGTAGCCCATTGAACCGATTCGCCATATTTTTCCGTGCAACGGTCCAAAAGAGCTGGCAATTTCAACGCCAAAATGAGTGAGCATAAACGCACGGACGGCGTCTGCATCAATTCCGTCAGGGACAGTAATGCAAGTGACAACGGGGAGTTTGTGTTCATGTTCGACGTAAAGCTGAAGCCCCATTGCCTTAATTCCGCTAATTAGTGCTTTTTCATGATAAAGGTGACGGGTAAACCTTGATTCGAGACCTTCATCTAGAAGGATTCGTAACCCTTCATGAAGTCCGTAAATCATTGATGTTGCTTCTGTATGATGGTTTAATCGCCTAGGACTCCAATAATCTTGGAGTTGACTTAAGTCAAAATAATTGCTGCGAATGACAGTACCTGTACTCTTTTCAGCAAGTTCTTTTTCCGTAGCGATGCCTCGCTCGACTTTTTTACGTCGGTTAATGACTTTTTCAGCGCGGCTATTGTATGTAATGGGGGCCATTCCGGACGGGACAGACAGGCATTTCTGGGTGCCACCAATGGCTGCATCGATATACCAGTTATCTACTTGCAGATCGGTACCACCAATTGTTGCGACTGCATCAACGACAAAAAGAATATCTAGCTCTCTGCATGCCTTACCAATTGCTTGAAGCGGCATCATACATCCCGTTGATGTCTCCCCATGGACGCATGCGACAATTTTTGGTTTAGAGATTGAAATTGCTTCAATAACATCTTCTTCTTTAAAAACAGTGCCCCATTCACATTCAATGGAATGGACATCTGCCTCTAATCGTTCGCAAATTTCAATTAACAAGTGACCGAATCGACCATAAACAGGAATGAAAACACGATCGCCTGGTTCAATTAAGCTTGTTAGCACTGCCTCAATACCTGAGCGTGATGTACCGTCAATAGGAAATGCCCATTGGTTTTTTGTTTGAAAAAGTTTCCTTAACATGTCCATTGTATCATTCATCATCTCGGTAAATGCAGGGTCGAACTGGCCTAGAATAGGCGCACTCATCGCTCGTAAAACAGCTGGCTCGGCTTCGACGGGACCAGGGGTCATAATTGTACGTTTAACCATTTGTTTCATCTCGAACATCTCCTCTCTAATACGCTAATTGATATAGCACTTCACGCAAAGCTGAAACTCCTATTTGTAAGTCTTCTTCATTGGTATATTCGAGCGGTGAATGGCTAATGCCATTTATGCTAGGTACAAATAGAAGGCAAGTAGGGATGGCTGCTCCAAATACTTGCGCATCGTGACCAGCGCCACTGTACATGTAACGAGTTGGATAACCTGTGCGTTGTGCAAGTAAATACGCGTTTTCTGCTAGTGAATCTGACATATCTACTGGTGCGACATTTGCCCATTGATTAATAGCAATACCGACACCATCATTGAACCGAGTTTCGGAGAAAAAATGCTCCATACTTTCATAAAAACGATCTAATACCTCTGATTGATGATGCCGGATATCTAATGTAAAACGAACTTCGCCTGGAATAACATTAGGTGTATTCGGAAAGACCGACATTTTGCCAATAGTGGCGACAAAATGGGGATCTAGTTTTTTGGCAGAATTAAGCAAACGTTGAATAAGTGCAGTTGTTGAATCCATAGCGTCTTTCCGTTGATACATCGGTGTTGTTCCAGCATGATTGCTTTCACCAGTAACCGTAATCGTATACCTTCGTTGACCTACAATGCTTTTTACAATGCCGAGTGATTCCTTCGCATTTTCTAGCACAGAACCTTGTTCAATATGAAGTTCAACAAAGCATGAGAGGTCGTTTCGTAAAGCTTCTTGATGACGACCTAAACCAAAACCGGTCTGTTCCATCGCCTCTTTCATTGTTATGCCAGATGAATCTTTTATCAAAGCGGCATCAAAAGGTTTATGAATACCAGTTATATTGCCTGAACCCCAAAATGTGAGAGGGAAGCGACTGCCTTCCTCTTCACATAAAGATACCACATCAATTGTTTTTTTTGGTTGCCCAAATTCATTCATTAATTGGGTAACAGCTAGAAGGCTTGCGATCACGCCATAAGCACCGTCATACTTTCCCCCATTATCAACCGTATCAATATGGGAGCCAGTTAAAATGACTGGTTCACTCTCTACCCTACCAATAGCACGCCCATACAAATTGCCTACATCATCAAAAAAAGGAGTAAGTCCTTTTTGTTCAAATAACTGAAACAGCATCTGTTGTGCTTGCATCCAAACAGGAGAATAAAGCAAACGGGTTACTCCACCATCCTTCGTTAAGCCGAAAGACGCTAATTGATCAATATAAGTAGTAATTAATTGGTTAGTTGATGCATGTTTTTGTGTGGGCATAGAATCCCTCGCTTTAATTTTTTATGTCAGAAATTCTCCTGAAGATTCTGTGTGTTACTGATTTTACTGTTAAGCTTTGGATAAATCATTGACATAATTATCATTTTTTAAAGGGGTTATTGTGTAAAGTAACCAATGAGATTTTAGTGAAGGGATGATGGTATGACAATCGACGAGCTTTTGAAATTACCAGTTTTTGAGGGGGCAAACCTTGTTGCTGGAGGAGTTAGGCAGAATAAACGGATTGAGAATGTGAATATGATGGATGCCCCGGATATCATCGATTATTTGAAAGCGGATGATCTTCTTGTAACAACTGCCTATCATTATAGAGATGAACCCATTCAGTTGCTTGAATTAATAAAAGCAATGCATCAAAAAGGGTGTGCTGGGATTGGATTGAAAAAACGGTTTTTAGGATCAATTCCAGAAGAGGTAGATACCTTTGCTAATACAGTAGGGTTTCCTATTATTGCATTACCTGAAGGAGTAGGACTTGGATCAATTGTTAATCAATCATTAAGTGCCATTCTTGATTTGCGCACAAGTGAATTAAAGATGGCTCTTGAAACACATCAAACATTCTCAAAACACATTATGAGTGGGAAGGGGTTACCCCACTTGTTAGAAAATGTAGCGGAATTAGTTGGCTATCCAGTTATGTTAATGGATGAACGTTGTCAGCTTATTCATTCATCTAATCCACCTAGTCCTGTATTAAACGGACTTGAATATTTATATCGTATGGGTTATTCAATTTTTCCTGATGGTAGCCCTTTTACAAGCCTCACGTTCCTCATGCGTGAGCCGAAAACGATTACGGCATTTCCAATTTTTACCGATAAATCCAAGCGTGGTGCGTTGATTGTTCTTGGGGGCATGTCAGACTCCGACACTAAGGAGATCTTGACAGTTGAACAAGCAACGAATGTAATTGCATTTGAATTAATGAAAGAAAATGCATTAAAGCAATATACAAGAAGAGCGAAAAACGAATTTTTTATCCACTTTATTAATGGAGAATTCTCTTCGAAAGCTGAAACCATTAATCGAGCGAAAGAATTTGGATTAGATAATAATCGTACGTATAAATGTATTGTTGGACGTCTTGACCGAGATGAAAATCTACTTGGATTTAAAGATAGCCAAATTGAGATGGAGAAGGTTTTTGATTATGTGGAAGAAGAATTGTCGATTTTTCCATTTCGTTCTCACGTGTTTATTAAAGGAGAGCTTTGTTTTATTTTAATTGAAGGAGAATCAATTGACACTGAAACCGATTCTTCTTCATCTATTCAATTAGCACTTGAACTTATTCAAGAAAACGTCTTTCGACAATTTAAACGCACTGTTTCATTTGGAATAAGCAATATTTGTTATGAGTTTTGGGAAGTTCTTGAAGCCCATGGAGAAGCGATTAACGCGCTTAATTCTGGTCGTTTGTCTGGGAATAGACAATTTGTACAAGCGTACCAAGCGAAAGACTTATCAAAGCTATTAAGGATGATTCCAGCGGATGATTTAATTGAATTTTGCGAGTATACACTACAAAAATTATCAGAGCCAAATGTAAGTGAGTTAGGTCTTGTCCAAACATTAGCTGTTTACTTAGAAACGCATTGTCAGATTTCTGAAACAGCTAAAAGACTTTATGTACACAGAAATACGATTATTTACCGACTTGAGAAAATCGAGGAATTACTCGGAAAAAAGTTAAAAGATCCTGATACAACTCTTCATTTGCGCTTGGCATTACGAATTCAACATACGTTGCAAACAACTTAAATATTTGGTTTTTTTGTACAATGAAGTGTCGTTTATTTGTTTAATGTGAACAATGACCTCGTCCATACTCGCCAGTATCATGAACAAAAAAGAGAGAGGTGGATTTCATTATGCTTGTATTAGCAAGATTAAATGAAGTACCACTGAAAGAATTTACGACTTTACTTTCAGGAATTTATGAACATTCCCCTTGGATAGCAGAAGAAGCTGGTCAGAAACGGCCTTTTAAATCAATTGAACAACTGCGAGTTGCACTTAAAGCTACTGTTGATGAAGCTTCCTACGAGGATAAATTAACTTTAATTCGCATGCACCCAGAATTAGGAACAAAGAAGCCGCTAACTGCTCATTCAGCTCAAGAACAACGAGAAGCGGGTTTAAATGAATTAACAGAATCAGAAATAAATCAATTTTTGGAACTAAATAGTGATTATTCAAAGAAATTTGGTTTTCCTTTTGTAAAAGCTGTCAAGGGAAAGACAAAACGAGAGATTTACGAATCTCTACAACTCCGGATCAAACAAAAAGAAGACAAAGAGTTTATTCAAGCGATAAATGAGATTCATCAAATTGCGGCCATTCGTTTAAACGAATGGTTTGCAAATAAGGCTCTTTGTTAAAAGAAAACCAAGATGAGGAGAATGATAAATGGAACCGAGAATGATGACTTATGGAAAAGGGAATGTGTTTGCGTATCGTACATTCATGGCACCTCTTATTGGGCTTAAATCAATTCCAGAATCTAGTATTAAGGGTAGGGACAATACTGTATTTGGAGTTGAAATCACTGTGGAAATAGGAGGCGCTCAATTCTTACCTTCTTTTACAGAAGGAGATAATTCAATGGTTGTTGCGACGGATTCGATGAAAAACTTCATCCAACGACGTCTAGGTTCTTACGAAGGTACAACAGTTGAAGGGTTTATTTATTATGTTTCCTCTGAATTTCTGAAAACGTACCACCATGTTCAGTCGATTAAAATGACGGGCGTAGCGATTCCTTTTGAAGGGGCGTACAGTGGCGAGGAACCACTTGTATTTAAACGGTCGCGTAATGAACATGCAAAAGCATTTATTGAAATGGTTCAATCAGACACTGGTGTTGTCGTTACTTCACAGTCAAGCGGTATTGATGATGTTCAACTTGTTAAAGTAAAAGACAATTCTTTTGTTGGTTTTATTCGCGATGAATATACGACCTTGCCTGAAGATGGGAACAGACCACTGTTTATTTATCTAAATATCGGTTGGACCTATGAAAATCATTCTGATGCAACAGGAGACGTACCCACGCTTTATGTAGCGGCAGAGCAAGTGAATGATATCGCTAGTACTGTTTTTCAAGAAATTGCTTCACCTTCTATTCAAAGTTTAATCTTTCAGATTGGTTGCCGAGTACTGGAACGCTTCCCGCAGCTTACACAAGTGACATTTGAGTCACAGAACCGAACGTGGGACACAGTTGTTGAAGCAATTCCAGAAAGCGAAGGAAAAGTCTATACCGAACCGAGGCTTCCATATGGGTTCCAACGTTTCGCTGTGACAAGAGCTGATTTAAAGAAAGTGTTAATTCAGTCATCAGTAAATAATGGGGCACGTTCATGAGTGAAATTACAACACACATCCTTGATCTAGTGGAAGGCATTCCAGCAGCATCTGTACGAATAAAGTTGTTCCACATAAAAGAAGAAGAACGCTACTTTCTAAATGAAGAGCAAACAAATCAAGATGGGCGACTGAATCAACCGCTTATTGAGGTCGCAAAGCCGGGGACTTACGAGCTGATATTTGGAGTTGGTGATTATTTTAATCGTCAAAGCAAACGTACTTTTTTTACGGACGTTCCAATACGATTTGAAGTTCTGGCAGGTGAGGAACATTATCATGTTCCTCTTTTAATATCCCCTTGGGGCTATCAAATCTATAGAGGTAGTTAAATTGACATCATTAATTTAGAAAAGTGAGGGATATTTACATGGAACAACGAGAGAAACGGCAGAACATACCGGTCCCTCCTGACAGTAAAAAAGAACGCATGCCCCATATCTATGTACTATTGTTCATTATAAGCGGGGTAGCTGCTTTAATGACGTACGTGATACCAGCTGGCTCATTTGAGCGAGTACCCGGTCCGAATGGGCGCGAGTCAATCGATCCAGAATCATTTGCCCAAGTTGATACATCACCTGTCTCCTTTATGGAATTCATGCTTGCTATTCCTCGGGGAATGGTTGGTGCGAGCGAAATTATTTTCTTTACTTTTATTATAGGCGGTATGTTTATGGTGCTGCGCAGAACAGAAATTATCGAGATTGGAGTAGATCGCCTAGCGAGAAAGTTTAAACAGAGAAGTGTGGCAATCATTCCAGTTTTGATAACTGTTTTTGCAGTTGTTGCAACAACGATTGGCACACCAGAATTATCACTCGTATACATTCCCGTTTTAATTCCACTCTTTATTTCACTTGGCTATGATTCAATGACGGCAGCGGGCATTGCGCTAATTTCAACAGCTATCGGTTTTACAGCTGGCGTCATGAATCCAGGTACGGTCGGGATATCCCAACAAATATCTGGTCTCGACACCTATTCAGGTTTTGGTTTAAGGCTTGTCGTATTAATAGTGATTATTACAATTGGTAGCATATACATAATGCGTTATGCACAAAGGGTAAAATCAAATCCGATGAAAAGCCTGACATACGAGGAAGACCACTTAAAGCGGTCTACTTATAGTGATGCTTTAAGTCAACCGGCTACACGAGCAACGAAGCGTCAATTGGCTGCGATTGCCACTTTGCCAATCTTTTTTATCATTTTAGTGTACGGGGTTACCCAGCTCGGTTGGTTCATGTTAGAGATGTCAGGTTTATTTATTTTTATGGGCGCACTTGTAGGTATAATTGCAGGACTTTCACTAGCAAAAATTTGTGATGCATTTACAGAAGGGTTTCGGGAAGTGTTAATGGGCGCTATTATTATTGGCATTGCTCGGTCAGTCGCGATCGTTCTTGAAGATGGACAAATCATGGACACAATTGTGTACGGACTAGGAACAGCAGTCGGGCAATTACCGAGCACTCTGAGTGCAATTGGAATGATGATTGTTCAGCTTTGCATTAACTTTTTTATTCCATCTGGAAGTGGACAAGCGCTTGTGACGATGCCCATTATGGCGCCTCTTGCTGATTTGTTAGGCGTAACAAGACAAACAGCGATATTAGCCTTTCAATTCGGAGATGGCTTTGCACATATCCTATTTCCGACTTCTGGTTATTTTATGGCGGCACTCGTTGTTGCTGGTATTAGTTGGAGCAAGTGGGTGAAGTTCTTCGTTCCGCTATTTTTAATTTATATGGGTGTAGGGATGGTTTTTCTGATCTACGCGCAAATCACAGGATGGACGGGTTAGAAAAGGGGGCATCTCATGTTAGACTTGTTAATTACCGGTGGACGTGTTGTCCTTAACAATCGAGTTGAGTTTACCAATATAGGCATACGTAACGGGAAAATTATCCGCATCGGTTCGATCGAACAAAAAGAAGCAAGACAGACAATTGATGCGAATGGACAACTCGTTTTCCCGGGAGCGGTTGATACGCATGTACATATTTCAGAACCTGGTAGGACTGAATGGGAAGGGTTTGAAACAGGCAGTAAGTCGCTTGCTGCAGGAGGAACAACAACCTATTTAGAAATGCCTCTAAATGCCCTGCCTGCAACAACGAATAGTAAGAACCTTCAGTTAAAGTTAGAAGCGGCAAAAAAACAGAATTATATTGATTACGGCTTTTACGGAGGATTGACCCCAGATAACTTAGATGAGTTAGCTGCCTTAGCGGATAGTGATGTGGTTGCGTTTAAATGCTTTTTATCTACTTGTGGTTCAGATGAGCCTGGGGATTTTAAGAACGTCGATGAGCATACCTTATTAGAAGGAATGAGACTTTTAGCAAAGAAAGATCAGTTGCTTTGTATACATGCCGAAGATGCGGATCTTACTGATACACTGGAAGCAGAAATGGTTGCTCGAGAACAAACAAGTGCGGATGATTACGTAGCGTCACGTCCAATTCTGGCTGAAGTGATCGCGGTAAAGCAAGCCCTTGAGGCAGCTAAGGAAACAGGGTGCGCTCTTCACTTTGTTCATATTAGTTCAGCTGAAGCGATTCAAGTCATTCAAGCGGCAAAAATGGAAGGGGTCGATGTGACAGTAGAATCATGTCCCCATTATTTTACGCTTTCAGCTGAAGAGTTAGATGTTCTAGGAACATTAGCAAAATGCCAACCTCCGTTGCGTAGTAAAGCAGAAGTGGAAAAGCTTTGGGGTTGCTTGTTGCGAGGGGAAATTGACTGGCTTGCCTCAGACCATTCTCCTTGCACACCCGATTTAAAACAAGGCAACTTCTTTTCGGCGTGGGGAGGCATTTCAGGGTGCCAAAACACGGTAGATTTAATGTTTGATGAAGCCGTGAAAAAAAGAAAGATGCCAATCGTTGATTTTGCCCAGTTAATTGCCACAAAACCAGCTAAACGAATGCACCTCTCGCAAAAAGGGGAGATTGCGGTTGGCAAAGATGCAGATCTATTCTTTCTTGATGAAAACCAAACATATACAGTTAGTGAAGATCAGCTATTTTATAAAAACAAACATACCCCTTACACTGGAAGAGAAATTGGCTGTAAAATCACTCGGGTACTTGTGCGAGGCACAATCGTTTATGATGCTCTAGATGGTTTTGCAAAGAAGAGGATCGGGCAGTTTGTCAGACCGAATAAAACACAACAAGGTTAAAGGAGGAGACGAGAGTGAGAGATAAGTTCGGGGCGTTTATTCCAAAGGATGTACAACGTGATGGGATAAAAACGGGGCCTTTAGCAGGGTTAACCTTTGGTGTGAAAGATGTGATAGCCGTTCAGGGGCATAACAATGGTGCGGGGAATCCTGACTATGAGCGTCAAAGTAAAGAAAGCAAGGTTGATAGTCCGGTAGTAGCAGCGCTTCTTCAAGCGGGGGCAAACTTAAGCGGTATGACGGTAACGGATGAGCTCATGTATAGTTTAAATGGGGAGAACATTCATTATGGAACGCCAGTAAATCCTCATAACGAAAAACGAATTCCAGGGGGATCTTCAAGCGGTTCTGCAGCAGCAGTTGCCGGAGGAGTTGTTGATTTCGGTGTAGGGACGGATACGGCAGGGTCTGTGCGAATTCCCTCCTCATATTGCGGCTTGTATGGCTTTCGTCCAACGCACGGTTCAATTAATATGGATGGTGTGATACCACTCGCGAAGAGTTTTGATACAGTAGGATGGATGGCAAAAAACAGTGCTTTGTTACAACGTGTTGGTGAAGTTCTCCTTCCAGAAGTAGAAATGGTCCCGGTAGCGCCAGAACTTCTTATCGATGAACAATTAGTCCAAACAGCATCTACAGAAGTAACAAAACGAGTATTTGAAGCAGCAGAGAAGCTTGGAGCCAAACACGTTTCTTATTTTAATTCTGTAACTCTGGAGGAAGGGTTTGAAACGTTTCGCATGATACAAGGGCGTGAAATTTGGTGGGCTCATGGAGAATGGATTGAAGCTGAGAACCCAACCTTTGCTGAAGATATTGGAAAACGATTGACATGGGCTAAATCTCTTAACCAAGCAGAAATGAATGACTGGCTTGATAGAAAAGCAGCATTCGAAAAGAATGTAGCTGCATTGTTTAAGAGGAATACGTTGCTGTTACTCCCGACAGCCGCAGGTCCTGCTCCAGTAAAAGGAAAAAGTGGGGAGGAAATGGAGAGATTGCGTTCGCAGACAATGACGCTCACATCTGTTGCTGGTTTGACAGGATACCCACAAGCAACCGTTCCAATTGGTAAAGTAGAGGGTATGCCGGTAGGACTATCGGCGATAGCGATGAAGAATCAGGACAGGTTTCTATTGGACTGGGTGCAAAAGACATTTTAAATGGGCGGAAGAGGTGTGTGTGTGCATCTCTTTTTTGTGGTGGTTAAAGAATGTTGTGATTTTTAGGTGCAGTAGGGGTCATTAGACTATTTGTTAAAACAACAAGTAGTACCCTTATTGTCGCAGTGTATATGATTGATCTTTAACGACAACGGTTTCCGGAGTGAACTTTATGAAGACCCAGTTACTGTCTCCTGAAACAGCATGAAAGCGTGGATCCCACCGTTCTTCTTCTCCCATATAACGATTTAACAATCGTTTTACTTTTGACGCAACCTGAGGTTCAAGCTCAGCCGTCCCACGAAACCCCACATGATGAACCAAACCGGTTTTAACATGATAGTCGATGATACCAATTGCACATCGCGGTTCCGTCTCAATTCGTTTTGGAAATGAATCTGTCTTGTAATTGCCAAGAATCCATAGCGATCCCTCTTCCCATAAAAACCATACAGGCGAGTCTCTTGGGGAGCCGTCGCTGGCACTAGATAAATGCGCGAAGAGAGGGCGTGAAAGAATGTCTTCCATAAAAATTCGTGAACGCTCTTTTTCATTAATTATTTTCATTTGCGTTAACCTCCATCGAATAAGACCACTTAATGTTAACTATCTCGTAAAAGTCGATAGACTTCAAGGTGTTTTGACTAACTATTTCCAAAAATCAGCCTGACAGAGATCCTTCAAATCCTTTATAATTAGAAGGGATGCTCTAAACAAGCGATATTGAAGAAAAATCACCAATTAAAACCGATGTTTTTACAAAAGCTGGTTACCCATCTATTACTGTTCCGGCGGGATATATGAATGGAAATCGACCATTTGGTATTACATTTGCTGGAAAGGAGTATAGTGAAGGAATATTGATTCGAATTGCTTATGGCTATGAACAAGCTACCAACCATCGAAAACCTGTATCGTTTGTAGAGACGGAATGAAAGAGACGAAAACAGTCCTCATAATAGGAGCAACCTCTGGAATTGGTCTGGAACTTGCGACTAAGTACTTGCAAGAAGGTTACAAGGTTGTATGACAGGTAGGCGACTCGAAAAGATAGCCAGTCTAAAGGAACAATATGCCACTACTTCCTTTATTGCAAAAATGAATGTGACAAAATCGAATCAAGCGATTCAGCAACTGGAGCAGTTCATTCAAAGCATTGGTGCTGTTGATATTACTGTTATTTCTGCCGGAACAGGTCATCTGAATTCAGGTCTAAATTTTTTCTTAGAACAGGAAATTATTTAGACAAATATAGAAGGATTTGTGGCAATGGCGACTACTTTATTTATACAGTGTGAAAAACAAGGTTATGGTCAATTAGTTGGCCTTTCATCGATTGGCGCTTTTATGCCAAGTCCATCAGCACCTGCCTATCATGCATCAAAAGCATTTGTTTCTCAATACATGAAAAGTGTACAAAAAAAGATAATCGCATTCTAGTAACGGATGTACGTTGCGGCTTTGTTGATACTGCAATGGCTAAAGGAGATGGGCTTTTTTGGCTTGCTTCAGTTAAAAAAGCAGCAGAGCAAATTTACAAAGGAATCAATAAAAGAAAGCGTGTATTATATGTAACAAAGCGATGGCGACTTGTCGCTTGGTTGCTTAAAGCAAAAAATATTTCGTTTGATAGAAAAGCTGCAGCAAGAAGTGCAGCTTTTTAAAATTTATATTGACTCTGGTATGAGCACGTCTATATGGGAAGGAAGTAAAGTAATGTCAATTGGTAGGCGTGTACCCGATTCCCCATCTATATTTGTTGTAATCGTTTCAGTCGATTCGGCTCGAATTGTTTTTGCAGTGAAAGCATGAACATGACGGCTATTTTCTAAATTACCGGCTAATAGTGACGTTCCGACAACCGCTGTGTCGAACCAATTCGTATCTTTAACGACAAAGCAGTGCAAAAGACCGTCATCAATTTCTGCACTTGGTGCAAGCTGCTCAAACCCACCAACAGAGTTTGTTAAAGCAGCAACAAATAAGATAGAATCCCCTTCCCAGCGTTTATTATCATACGTAATTGTTAAGTGGCTAGCTGCATTTTCTACAAGTGTTTTAAAGCCTTCTTTCACATAAGCGAAGAAGCCAAGTTTTGATTTCTCATCTGAAGGAACTCCAGATAGAGACTCTGCTAACTTTCCTGCTGCAATAACGTTAATAAACAATTGATTATTTACTTTGCCAATATCTGCTTTTCGGGTTGTCGTTGATTGTAATACATGAATGGCCTTTTCAGGGTTAAGTGGGATTTGGAGTGCCCTTGCAAAATCATTTACCGTGCCAAGGGGAATAACAGCTAGAATTGGACGATAGTCACTATCGACCATTCCATTAATGGTCTCATGTAACGTACCATCTCCGCCAGCGGACACAACTAAATCAAATTTTTCTTGGCACGCATCTTGGCAAAAATAAGTAGCGTCCAATTCTTTTTTTGTTTCGTTAACAGTCACCGTATAACCAACCTTGATTAATGTATTGGCTGCTTTCTTTGCATAGTATTGGGCTTCTTCTTTTCCAGATGTAGGGTTTACAATGATCATTGCTTGTTTCATCGGTTTATTCTCCCTTACTTTTTTTAAGTCTCCCTTAGTTGTCTCACAGATAAGAACTTTTTGCACGTGACTTGAAACCCATAGCAAATGAAAAACGTAGTATACTTGTGCAGGAAGGGGAGATTTTATGACGTTTTGGATTTTGATTATGGCGCTTACTTGTTTGAACTTAAACCCGATGCAATGGGTACAGGGAATGCAAAGGGCGCCTAAGCAATGGTTTTTTGCTCAGCTATCGAGGTATATCATTGGGCTCATTATTAGCTTCGTATTGATTTATGTCATGCTTATCGATACTTCGATAACAGGTTTGATTAATACATTTGGTTTTATTGTTGCAATTAATTTAATTGTATCTGGTTTTTTCCAAGTACCATTAAAAAAGAAAAGTAGCAAAAATAAAGTAGAAAAATTAAAGCAAGTGAAACTACCAACTCCAAAAATACAAACAGGAATTGGTGCACTCATTTTTCTTGTTCTTATTGGTTTAAATGTACTTTATCCTTTAACTGTTACTCAGGAACTTGCTCAACTTGGAGAGATTGAAGTGTCTGAGGAGCAAATTGATTCCGTTACAGAAGATAGCGTGCGTTCTGTACCATACACATATGCCCGTTATAAATCAGAGATCGTTTTTGGGAATATCCAAAACTATTCCTTTTATGAATTAGGAGAAACGAGCATTCAAAAAATCAACGATGAATTATTTTGGGTGTCACCGATTGAATATTCAAGTGTTTGGCGCTGGTTACGTGCTGATTATGCACCAGGCTATGTGATGGTAAGTGCCGAAAATCCAAATGCCGATGCGCAACTTGTGGATGACTACGAAATGACCTATGTACCAAGTGCTTTCCTTGGCGAGAACCTAGATCGTCATGTGAGAAGTAAATACGGTGATATTATTTTAATGGGTTATTCATTTGAACCTGATGATGAAGGGAACCCTTACTATGCCTATTCATACGCGTATTATGAACATTATCGTACAGGACCAAAAGCCGATGGTGTTATTTTAATCGATGCAGTAACAGGTGAAATGGAACAATATGCATTAGGCGAGCAGCCTGATTTTATAGATAATGCAATTGATTACCGCATTGCGCTCGATTATGCTTATTGGTTTGGTACGTATAGTAATGGATTGTTTAATTCTATATTCGCAAAAGAGGGCGTACACCAACCAACAAGCGATGAAGAAATGATTGGAATGCTTGGTCCGGATGACAATATGTATTGGATGATTGACCATATGCGACCAAGTCAGGAATCAAATGCGATGGTTGGTTTTACAATGATTAATGCCCAAACAGGGAAAGCTACTTATTACTCTGGGACGTCAGGGATGACGAATGCCCGTGGAGCTCGTGATGCAGTTAATCGAACGTATCAACGAGAGCAATGGGAAGGCACACAGCCAGTACTTTACTCCGTGTATGACAACTATACTTGGGTCGTTCCTGTTGTTGACCAAAGTGGACTAATGCGCGAAATAGCGATGGTTCACGCAGAAACATCAAGTGTTGCAAGAGGAACGAATAGAGAAGAAGCGTTTAACAATTATCGGCAATTGCTTGCCAATGATTTAGGGTCAGATGATTATGTTCCAACTGACTTATTTGACGAAGAGACTATTTCTGGTTCCGTTTATCGGGTCAGTGGTACGTATCATAATCGTTTCTTACAAGTGTTAATAGAAGGCGAAAGTCGTGTGTTGGAATTTGATATTACTTCAAATGCAAATGCGGTTTTTATTGAGCCTGGAGATGTCATTGAAGCAATTGTTAATGACACAGGTGAAGGGATCTTGCCTGTACAAAGGTTTACTAATGAAACAGTGGATGATGAATTTGGAGAAGTAGAGGAGTTTGAAATTGAAGAAGAGAATGGCTCTGATAGTGATGAAGCCATTACTGATGATGGAGAAGTTGAAGAGTAAGAGAAGATGTTTAAAATAAGAGTCTACCGACCAGTGCAATAAGTGATGGTCGGTAGACTTTTTTTTGGTAAAAAAAGAAATAAATTATTTTTCTAAGTGAAGGCGCGGTATAGCTGTATTTAATAGAGTTCCTTTATTGGGAAATAAATGAGGTGATACACATCAAAAAAAGCGTAAAAATAGCTAAATTTGGCTAATTTTAACGATTTAAATAAGATAAAAAGAGTGTCATAATAAATTTCCCAATAACATAAACTATTTGAAAAGTAAAAAAATGTCTTATTAGGACAACTTTTTGTATCTTTAATGATATATTTTCAAAATTTAAAAACGGGTGGAGGGTTGTGAGTGGAACCATCTGTGCTTGAGCTAAAAGACCTACAAACAACGTTTCAATCTGGCCGTTCAATGGTTCCTGCAGTTGACGGAGTAAGTTTACATGTCCAAAAGGGGGAAGTGCTAGGCATTGTCGGAGAATCAGGTTGTGGCAAAAGTGTAACATCTCTATCCATTATGAAGTTGATTCCTAGTCCACCAGGTAAAATTGCCCGTGGTGAAATTTTATTTAAAGGTGAGGATCTGATAAAAGCCTCGCCAAGACGAATGAAACAACTGCGTGGTAAAGAGATATCAATGATCTTTCAAGAGCCAATGACATCACTTAATCCACTATTTACGATTGGCAACCAACTTGTGGAAGCAATACGCAATCATAACAAAATTAATAAAAAAGAAGCTAGAAAAAAAGCTGTTGATTTAATTAAAATGGTCGGTATTCCAAGGGCGGAAGAAGTTGTTGATGACTATCCTCATCAACTTTCTGGTGGTATGAGACAGCGCATTATGATCGCAATGGCAATGTCTTGCGAACCTGAAGTACTGATTGCCGACGAACCAACAACGGCGCTTGATGTAACCATTCAAGCACAAATACTAGATCTAATGAAATCGTTAAA
This sequence comes from Shouchella patagoniensis, assembly GCF_002019705.1. Classification (GTDB taxonomy): domain Bacteria; phylum Bacillota; class Bacilli; order Bacillales; family Bacillaceae_D; genus Shouchella; species Shouchella patagoniensis. The sequence continues at coordinate 4,536,051 of NZ_KV917377.1, forward strand.
CGAAAAACAAGGAACCGCGATTTTGTTTATTACACATGATTTAGGTGTTGTTGCTGATATATGTGATCGCGTTGTTGTCATGTATGCAGGTAAAGTAGTTGAAGAAGGAACGACACGAACGATATTAAAAGATCCAAAACATCCTTATACGCAAGGGTTAATCCGTTCATTACCTAAGCTGACAGAAAGAGAACAAACACTTTACTCCATTCCTGGAACGGTGCCACGTCCGGGTTCGATTGAAGTAGGTTGTCGATTTGCCGACCGATGTGAATTTGCATTTGATGCTTGCTTTGTAGAAGATCCAGAATTGTTGGAATTGAATGCAGGTCATACTTGCCGTTGTCTGCTGTACAAGGAGGACGAGGAGAGTGTCGGCTAAGCCAATCTTGGAAGTGAACAATTTAAAGACGTGCTTTGATATTACTGGTGGAGTGCTATCTCGCAAAGTAGGGGAAGTAAAGGCGGTTGATGGTGTTTCTTTTTCAGTTAAAGAAGGTGAAATACTTGGAATTGTTGGTGAGTCAGGTTGTGGCAAATCAACGACCAGCAAATCAATCCTTCGTCTAATTGAGCCAACGTCAGGTCAAGTCATTTTTAACGGGGAAGATATTACTACGCTTTCTACTGAACGCGTGCGAAAGCTACGTAGAGATATGCAAATTATTTTTCAAGATCCATATGCATCACTAAATCCACGGCATACAGTTGGGAAAATTATATCAGAGCCGATGAAAGTCCACGGGATATCATCAAAGGTAGAGCGAAACAGAAGAGTAACTGAATTGCTTGAAGTCGTTGGATTACGACAAGAACATGCCATACGTTATCCTCATCAGTTTAGTGGAGGCCAACGCCAACGAATTGGGATTGCTAGAGCACTTGCAATGAATCCAAAATTAATTATCTGTGATGAGCCGGTCTCTGCACTCGATGTATCCGTTCAATCACAAATTTTAAACTTAATGGAACGATTAAAAGAGGAATTTAAACTTACATATGTGTTTATCGCCCATGACCTTAGCGTGGTGAAACATATAAGTGATCGAGTAGGTGTGATGTACCTTGGAAAAATGGTTGAATTAGCTGATAAAGATGCGCTTTATGAAAAGCCAAAGCATCCATATACTCAGGCTTTGTTATCGGCAGTACCTGTAGCAGATCCCGATGTAAAGTCAGAGCGAGTTTTATTAACAGGAGATGTGCCAAGTCCATCAAACCCACCAAATGGGTGTACGTTTCATACGCGCTGTCCCTCTTGTATGGAAATATGTAAAACGGAAGTACCTGTTTGGCGTGAAGTCGATTCAAATCAATACGCAGCTTGTCACTTATATAATGAAACCAATTAAAAGGAGCTACCATTAATGAAAAAAGTACATTTACGTTTGATATCGGCCGCATTTCTATCCGTCTTTGTTCTTGCTGCTTGCGGAGGAGAAGATACGGGTGGAGATGAGAATGACAACGGCAATAATGGGAACGGAGATTCTGAAAATGGAACGAGTGAAGGGAATGGCGGTACATTAATTTTCGCTCGTGGAGGAGACTCAGTTAGCCTTGATCCACCTTCTGTTACGGACGGGGAATCGTCTCGAGTAACCAAACAAATATTTGAAACGTTAATTGAATTTGAAGAAGATTCATTTGAACTTTCTCCAGGTCTTGCGACAAATTGGGAACCGAGTGAAGACGGATTAAGTTATGTGTTTGAACTTCGTGAAGGTGTAAAATTCCATGATGGTACTGATTTTAATGCCGAGGCAGTTAAAATAAACTTTGAGCGTTGGGCTGACCCAGATCATGAATATGCTTTTACGGATGAAGGCTATAATTATAGCGTGTACGGCACTCAATTTGGTGGTTTTGCTGGCGATGAAGACCATGTAATTGAAGAAATTAACGTACTCAGTGATTATGAAGTCGAATTTGTTTTAAATCAACCACTCGGTTCTTTTTTACAGAATATGGGGATGAATTATTTTGCAATTACATCACCAGCAGCTTTAGAGGAATTTGGTTCTGATATTAATGAGAATCCTGTTGGAACGGGTCCATTTGTTTTTGATAATTGGACAAAAAACTCAACGATTGAGCTTTCAAAAAACGAAGAGTACTGGGATGAAGGTTTGCCAAAATTGGACGGTGTAACGTTCACAGTAGTTGGTGATAACTCTTCTCGTTTAAGTACATTGCTCTCCGGTGGTATTGATTTAATGGATGGATTGTCTCCGGACGATATCGAACAAGTAAACAATACAGACGGATATGAAGTATATGAACGTGTACCAAACAACGTTGGTTATCTTGGATTTAATACAGAAGTAGAACCTTTTGATGATCCGTTAGTACGTAAAGCAATTAATCATGCAATTAACAAAGAAGATCTCATTACTTCTGTCTACGGTGGGCAAGCAACGCCAGCCACAAACGCTGTACCAGTAGATTATCTTGGTCATAATAATACAGTTGAAGAGTACGAATACGACCTTGACTTGGCGAAAGAATTACTAGCAGAAGCCGGATATGAAGATGGATTTGATTTTGATTTATGGACAATGCCAGTTGCTCGTCCATACATGCCAAATCCTGCAAGAGCTGCAGAATTAATTCAAGCAGAATTAAGTGAATTAAACATTAATGCCAACATTGTTGAGAAAGAGTGGGCTGTGTATTTAGAGGAGATTGAGCTTGGTCATCAAGATATGTTTATGCTTGGCTGGTCTGGCGTTAACGGGGACCCAGATTATTTCCTAGGTAGCTTGCTTTCAACGGATGGTATTCCAGGAAGCAACCAAACGTTTTATAGCAATTCAGAGGTTGATGCGTTATTAGATGAAGCACGCTCAACCATTGATGAAGAAGAACGTGCTGCATTGTATGAAGAAGCGCAAGTGCTCATTCATGAAGATGCGCCAATGGTACCACTTGTACACTCTATTCCAGTTCTTGCAGGTTCCGATACCATTTCAGGATATGTGCCTCATCCTTCTACAAGTGAAAGCTTAAAAAATGTAGAAATCACAAATTAACATTCTCGAAAAGAGGAGTCAGCGTTCAGGCAGCAGCGTTATCGCCGCTGCCTGTCTTTTTAGATTATAGAAATGAGGTGACGGTATGTTTGCCTATGCATTACGGCGGCTTCTTTTACTTATTCCTGTATTAATTGGAATGACAATCGTAACATTTTCGATTATCTGGTTGATCCCCGGAAACCCAGCACAAACGATTTTAGGTGAACAAGCAACACCTCAAGCTGTCGCTGCGCTTGAAGAACAACTTGGTTTGAATGAACCATTTTGGGTTCAATACGGGGGATACATAGGAAATCTGTTTACAGGGGACTTAGGGGTTTCTCTTCGCACAAACAATGAAATAATTGAGGAAATGTGGCCATATTTAGCAGGAACCATTGAATTAACGATGTTTGCAATGCTCTTCGCGATTGTCGTTGGGGTAAACGCTGGTATTATCAGTGCGTGGAAACAAAATTCAATTTTTGATTATGTCTGTATGATTATTGCTCTAATAGGTGTTTCGATGCCCGTGTTCTGGCTTGCTTTAATGGAACAATGGGTGTTTGCTCAGGAGCTCGGCTGGTTTCCAGCGATTGGAAGAAGTGATCCTCGAGATCCAATAGAAGGGATAACACATTTATACATTCTTGATACAATTATACAAGGTAATTTTGATGATACGCTTATGGCTTTACGCCATCTCGTTTTACCGATGATCGCACTTGGTACAATTCCAATGGCCATTATCGCAAGAATGACACGGTCAAGTATGTTAGAAGTTCTTCGATCTGATTATATCCGCACTGTTCATGCAAAAGGATCTGGGCAATTTATTGTTATTTATAAACATGCATTAAAAAATGCATTTATCCCAGTGTTAACGGTCGTTGGGTTACAAATGGGCGCTTTGCTTGGTGGAGCTATTTTAACAGAAACAATATTCAGTTGGCCTGGAATTGGTCGCTATATATACGAAGCGATTACATTCCGTGATTATCCAGTTATTCAGTCAGGCATTCTGATTGTCGCAACGATTTTTATTTTTATTAATTTAGTTGTTGACTTGCTCTATGCTTCGATTGATCCAAGGATTAAATATGATTAGGGGGGGTGGTTTCATGGATTCAAGACCAGTAGCATCACCACCTCCTAAGCGCCCTTATATAAAAGAGGAAAAAATAAGGTCACCTTGGAGCGAACTGTTTTATTATTTATTTAAAAACAAATTAGCGATTGTTGGTGTTGTAATCATTGTTGGTTTTATCATAATGGCTCTGCTCGCACCATATCTAACTCCTTATACGATTGATCGTCCAGATGCCGCAGCTCGTCTTATGCCCCCATCAGGTGATCATTGGTTTGGGACAGATGACCTAGGGCGCGATGTCTTTACTCGAGTAGCGTATGGTGCACGAATCTCTCTAATGATCGGTTTATTTGCTATTAGTGGGGCACTTATATTTGGGACATTTTTAGGATTGGTTGCAGGGTATTTTGGTCGCTGGCTCGATATGATTATCTCACGTATTTTTGATGTAATGCTTGCTTTTCCAAGTATTTTACTTGCGATCGCAATCGTTGCGATATTAGGGCCATCATTAGAAAATGCAATGTTAGCAATTGCAATTATTAATATACCAATCTTCGGTCGAATTGTTCGATCCAAAGTGATCAGTTTACGGTCTGAAGAGTTTGTCATGGCTGCAAAAGCGCAAGGGATGAAAAATGGTAGAATATTATTTCATCATATTCTACCAAATAGTTTGGCGCCAATCATCGTACAAGGAACACTAGGATTTGGGATTGCGATTATAGAAGCAGCGGCACTAGGGTTTCTAGGGATGGGGGCAAGCCCGCCAACACCGGAATGGGGTAGGATGCTTGCTGATTCTCGCGGATACATTCAAAACGCTTACTGGACAGTATTGTTCCCAGGTCTATCAATCATGCTTGTCGTCCTTGGTTTTAATATGATTGGAGACGGTTTACGAGATGCTCTTGATCCGAAAATGAAAAACCAGTAGATTGCAGAATTGTAGAGGATAATTAGTCTTTTAAAAGGCTAATTATCCTTTTTTAAAATTAGTCGAAACTTTTTATTTATTTTTAGCGTATAGGATTCAACGTGTTACGGTCATGAAGATGAAAGGTTGATGACAACTGCTTATAAATCTTGCTCCGTTTCTTGTTAAAACTATGTGTGCTAGTTGCTGTTTCGTACTGGGGTGTAAGGTGGTTGACAATCACCTATTAAAATGGGTTTTAGGAATTGTTTTTCCAATAATAATAGCAGTCATATGGGGAGCTCCTTAACAATTGCAAGGAATGTACAAATATTTATTGGGATTTTTATTATATGGAGTTGCTATTTTACCGTTGTACTCAGTTGGAAAAACAACTATGGCTATTGTTTTAGCGTTATTAATAATAGTGAACGGGGTTTTAATGTATGATTGGAATCAATAAATGAAAAGTTCTTGTTTCATATGAAAATAAACGATGAAAAATACGAGGTGTGAAAATGAGTAAATCACTTTATCTTGTTCGTCATGCAGAAGCAACAGGGCAAGATCCGGATGCGAGATTAACCAAGCAAGGAGAAGCGGATGCTCTTTCATTAGTACATTTTTTTGAAAATAAGAAGATATCCTCCATCATTTCAAGTCCTTATGAAAGAGCCGTGAAAACGATTGCCCCTTCCGCAAAAAAATTAAATCTCCCAATTAAAACGGATGAAAGGTTAAAGGAGCGTGTGTTAACGACGGAAAAACTTATGGACTGGGAGTCACCATTAAAGGAGAGCTTTCTTTATAAAGACAGTAAGTTACTGGGAGGAGAAACGTCTAATGAAGCAACACAGAGAATTTTAGCGGTATGTAACGAAGTTTCTTCAACTACTGAGAACACAGTGCTAGTTACCCACGGAAATCTTTTAGCGTTACTATTAAATCATTATAATCCTGCGTTTGGATTCTCGGAATGGAAGAAACTTAGAAACCCTGATATTTTTCGGATTGACTTGAATACTAGTATATTTAGTAGAGAGAATGTTTTCAAACTCGAAATTTCTGATACAGATAATCATTTTAATTAAAATGTGAAGTTACGTAATAATACAACAGGGCATTCCTCATAGAGAAATGCCCTGCAAATATATTTGAAATTAAAAAATGAGGGAAACAAGAAAACTAATTACAACAATTGCACCAATGATCATTAATATCGTCCGTAGCATAAGGACACAGCCTTTCTTTTGTAAGATATGCATCTATACCTTTTCTTCAGAAAGGCTAAACCAGACTAATCAAAAATGAGAATAAGGGACTGTTTAGTTCCTTTTCTTTTTTGCGTGATCTGTGACTGCGCTCACTGCACGAGCTATACTAGCTTGAAATTCGTCACGATTAAGAGACTTAAGGCCTGCATCGGTCGCGCCGCCTGGAGTGGTTACTTGGTCACGGAGCTCTGCAGCGGTAAGCTCGCTTTTTAACATTTGTGCACTACCATCAAACATTGCTGTAACTAATTTTTTTGCTTGTGCATCTGTGATTCCGTATGATTTAGCAATAGACTGAAGCTGTAAAGCAAATTCATAAACGAAAGCTGGAGCACTTCCCGTGATTGCAGTTAATTCATGAATTTGCGCTTCTGTTAGTTCCTCTGCTTCACCAATTGCGTGAACGAGGTTTAAAACGAACTGTTTATGCGCTGCCGTTGCATGGGCGCCTACTGTATACAAGCTCATCGATACGCCTGCCTGCGCAGCTGTATTTGGCATAATCCATGCAGTTGCTGTACCTTTTGGTAACTGGGCTTCCATATCGCTTGTTCCAATACCGGCTGCAACCGTGATGATCAGTTGTCCTGAAATAAGAGGAGAAAGCTGTTGCAGCAATTGCGGATGTGCCGAGGGAGGGGCAGCGAGCAAAATCACATCTACTTTTTGTGCTACTTCTTCCCAGTCTGATACAGTTTCGATGTCATAGTCGTGTTCAAGTTTTTTTAAGTGCTGTCTGTTTGTTTGATTTGACACATACACTGGATTAAATGTTTGTTTAGGTTGTTCCAATAAACCAGCAAAAATGGCTTCAGCCATGCGACCAGCACCAATAAATAAGATGGATGGCATTAAATTCACTCCTTTATTTACATTGAAATTACATAGAAAAGAAGACTTACTATAGTAAGTCTTCTAATTAACATACCTTATCTAACTTTTTTACGCAAAGCACTGGAAATAAAATCAATAATTAAAACAAAGACTACAAGTCCAATTAATATGATCCCAACACGATCCCAGCTACGCCCATTAATTGCAAAAAGCAATGGTGTACCAATACCACCAGCGCCAACGATACCTAGTGTAGCGGCAGAACGCATATTAATCTCGAACCGATATAATGTTGCAGAGATAAATCCAGGTAATACTTGTGGAACGACTGCAAACCAAAGTACTTGGAGCTTATTAGCCCCAGCTGCGACCAATGCCTCTGAAGGGCCAGGGTCAATTGCTTCAATCTCTTCTGCGTATAACTTACCAAGCATCCCAACTGCACTAATACCAATAGCGAGCATACCCGCGTATGCACCTGGTCCAACAACGGAAATAAACAAGAGGGCCATAACGATATCTGGAAAAGTCCGAAGAAAACTTAATACAGATTTACCTGATCCAGAAATAAGTCGCATCACACTTAAATTGCGTGCTGCCCAAAAGGCAACTGGAAAAGCAATAACAATGGAAATAGTGATCCCAACAAGCGCAATTGCAAACGTTTCAAGTAAATTACCTATTAAATGGGTACTTGTATCTGAGCGATAAATATAGTCCCAATCTGGATTTAAAAACCCATCCAGAATCGCTTGGGTAACTGTGCCGGCGGTCGATCTAATACCTGTATAATTAAGTCCACTAAAGCCCCAGATATAAATCAGTAATACAATTAAGATGATTAAAGCTGTTTGTATACGACGTTTTTTCGGTTTATGAATTCTGCTTCTTAAATCACTCATATCAAACGCTCCCGGATCTTTAAGCTAATGAAATCAATAATTAAAACGACAATAAATGTATAAAGAATTAAACCTAATACTTGATCATAGCGAAAGAAGCCAGTAGCTTGTTGATAAAGTACGCCAATACCACCAGCGCCAACAAGACCAAGAATCGCTGCTGCTCGAACGTTAATCTCAAATGTATAAAGCACGTAAGAAGTAAATTGAGGCAACACTTGTGGAATGACACCAAAGACGATCCATTGGATTTTATTAGCACCTACAGATGTCATCGATTCAAGTGGACCCGGGTCAATGTTTTCTACTGCTTCAAAAGATAGTTTTGCGATGATACCAATTGAGAAAATACTTAAAGCAACGATACCAGCAAAGGCGTTATATCCAAGTATGGCCGCGAAAATAGCTGCTAACAATAAATCAGGCACTGTACGTAAGATATTAAGTAGGATACGAGCAGGCTGATGGATCCAGCGTGACCTAGCAACGTTTGAGGCACAAAGAAATAAAATGGGTAGTGCCATTAAAGCGCCAAAGGTTGTACCGATTAATGCCATACGAATCGTATCAAGCATAGCTGAAGTAGCACGAAACATGAAATTCAAATCTGGTGGAAACATTTGCGTTAGAATGAGAAAGATGCCATCCCAGTTTTGAATGATTGTCATTGGATTAGCTTCAATATACCAAGCGCTTGTCAAAATGATAGTGACTATCAAAAGCATCGTCGTATAAAACTTTGTACGAGGCGGTTTAGTTACTTGAAGATTCGTTGGCTGGCTCATGCAAATCCTCCCCTAAGAGCTCGTCCTCTTGAATTGGGCGGCCATAGATTTCCGAGAACTTCTCATCGGTCGCTTCAGATACAGGGCCATCAAAAACAACTTCTCCAGCACGTAAGCCAATAATGCGAGTGGCGTATTCTCTAGCTAAATCTATAAAGTGCAGATTAACGATTGTCGTAATCTTATCTTCTTGATTGATGCGCTTCAAATCGTCCATTACTTGTTTCGTTGTTAATGGATCAAGTGAAGCGGTTGGTTCATCAGCTAGGATGACAGTCGGTTTTTGTGCAAGGGCACGAGCAATCGCAACACGTTGTTGCTGACCACCAGATAATTCACTTGCTCTCGCGTATGCTTTTTCAAGGATGTTTACCCGGTCTAATGCTTGTAGAGCAAGTTCTACATCTTGTTTCGGAAAAAGGTTTAGAACAGTACGTAGGGTACCGTGGTAGCCGACTCTTCCAGATAGAACGTTGCGCAATACGGAAGAACGTTTTACTAAGTTAAAACTTTGGAAAATCATAGCTGTTTGTTGGCGAATTTTACGTAATTCTTTTCCTCTTGCTTTTGTAATCGATTTTTCGTTTATTAAGATTTCGCCATCAGAAATCTCATTTAATCGGTTAATAGATCGTAGTAAAGTAGATTTTCCAGCGCCCGAAAGTCCTACAATAACAACAAATTCGCCTTGTTTAATATCTAAGTTAATATCTTTAAGTCCCTTTGTGCCATTAGGATAAGTTTTCGAAACATTTTTTATTTCAATCATGCATGCCCCAACTTCCTTTTTAAACTGATGAATAAATGTACATAGTAGGAGAGCCCGAACAGTAGAACGGGCTCTCAATCATTATTTATATTGTATATTACTGGTCTTGTATTTTTTCAGCGTATTCACGGACGATATCAAAATTAGAATCTTGAGAAGGAGCATAGCCTCTATGAGAGTAAACATCATAAATAATTTGTCCGCCTTCTTCAGTTTGACCAATATCAATAAAGGCATCAGCGATTTTTTGCTTCCATTCATCATTCATATCTGCATGAACAGAAATTGTATCATTCGGGATGTCTTCTGTTACTTCAAGAATGCGAGTGTCTTCGAAGACAGTTGGGAAATCGCCTACAACTGTGTTACGAGCATCTTGGAATGTTGCTGCTGCATCAACATCTTCAGCAAGAAGGGCAATAATAGCTGCGTCGTGACCTTGCATTGGGACATTGTTCACATCAGATACGTCAATGCCATTGTCCATCAATAAACCAACTGGCCATACGTATCCAGCAGAAGAAGTTGTGTTTTGAAATCCAATATTTTTGCCTACTAAATCATCTAGCGTTTCAATATCAGAATCGGCACGAACAACAAATTGTGCTTTGTAAGAATCTACTAGATCTTCTGTTTCAGATCCATCTTCTTCATTTACACCATAACGTTGTGATTGTAGAATAACTTCGGCGTAACCTTGTGCTTCCGCTTCTACATACGCGTTAGGAGGTAGAAAGCCTACATCAACGCTGCCAGATCCCATTGCTGCTACAACCCCGTTATAATCAGACGATACATTTACAGTTACTGGAATATCAAGGCGTTCTTCAAGCATTTCTTCAAGTGGTTCCGCTATAACATCAAGCGTTTCCGCATTTTGGGATGGAACGAACTGAACGGTTAAATCTTCAGGAACATACCCTTCAGCAGTATTTTCATTATCTCCAGTACCACTGTCTCCATTCCCGTTTCCACTCGCATCGTCATCCCCGCCACCACAAGCTACTAAAATAAGTGCTGTTGCTGCTACGAACGTTGAACCCAATAGCTTTTTTTTCAATTGTAGATCCCCCTAAATGTTGGTTAAAATGTAGCTTTCTCGATAATTGTAGATAGAGTTTGTAAAGTCGTCAAGAACCGTTTTTAACTGTCAAAAGCTGCACTGTGTCGCGATAAAGTGAAAAGTGTAGATATATAAAGCGCTTCAAGCTTTTTGACTTGTTGCAAACTTGCCTAAATTTATCATAAATTTCTTCTAATACACTCTTTATATCAGCAAAGACCAGCCCCTTTTGACAGTCAAAGGTTTACAAACTAGTAATAGTATAAATGAATAATAGAATTATATGTTAAAAGCAAAGATGTTTTTTTTGTAAATGCTCGAAAAAGGGAGGGAGATAATCCGACATCTATGAGAAAAATAATTTTACGAAAAAACGATTTACATTGGTTTATTTATAGCGACTAGATGGGTTTGATTCATTAGAGAAGTCCATACGGTAGTTTAAAATCTTTTTAGTTAAGTAGATACAAACAAAGGAAGGTCAAACGAAGGGGAGAAGGGAACGGAAATCATTTGGAAAACATAAAAATTCCTTGCCTTTTATTTTCGGAAAGGATAATAAATGAGTATTAATTTCCAATAAATGTAATTATTATTTTTGGCAATTGAACTATATAAAGCTTATCAAATAGAAAAGAAAAAGTCTATTCTTTTTTTAATTTTTTAGGCAAAATAAGAGAGTATTAATTAGAGGGGTGATAACGGTGTCGGTTTATGAAGAAGAACAAAGTCAGTTAAAAAAGTCACTAGAGAAAATTGATGATATGGCCAGAGTGCTTGAAGATGCTCCTCGTTATCGCGGTGATGATTTTACTCAACAAGTATTAGAAGACAGACGGGAGCATCAGCGTGAATCACTGCGATCTGCTACAGTTGAACCGTATTTTGGGCGTCTTGATTTTAAGGAATGGGATCTAGAAAAAGAAAAAGCACTTTATATTGGTAAAGTAGGTGTTCATGATGAGGAGAGTGGTGAACCGTTAGTTGTTGATTGGCGAGCGCCAGTATCTTCCTTATTCTATTCATTTAGTGGTAGTGAAGACGATGTCTATTATGACTCACCTGAAGGCATTGTTGAAGGTGAGATTTTATTAAAACGAAATCTAGTTGTTCGTTCAAGAGAACTTCAAAGAGTAGTCGATAGTTATACTGAAGGGCAAGAGGATGTCGGAGGTGATGAGTTTCTACTATATAAATTAGGTGAACAAAAAGATAGCAAATTAAAGGATATTGTCTCGACAATCCAATCAGAGCAGAATGCAATTATCCGTCATGCGCTAAAAGAACCGCTTATTATTCAAGGAGCGGCGGGAAGCGGGAAAACGACAGTTGCATTGCATCGACTTGCTTATCTGTTATACGAATACCGCGAGCAGTTACGAGCGGAGCGGATGATGATTTTCGCTCCAAATGCAATGTTTTTAGATTATATTTCGCATGTTCTACCAGAATTAGGGGTTGGTGCAATCGCTCAGAACACGTTTGCTGAGTGGGCATTAAGCATACTTGGTCCGCCATTCACACGAGCGACAGAGACGAATCGATTAGAAGTGCAATTTGAGCAAACAGTTAATCAATCAATTGAAGCAGAATTGGTTTTAAAAGGATCATTAGCGTTTAAGCAGACACTAACAACTTATTTGGAAGAATACGTTGCTAAATCTATACCAGAAAAAGATTTTGTTGCTTGGGAGGATGGAGTCTTATCAGTTGCGACAATGAAAGAGTGGATAGAACGAGATTTTGTTACGTCGCCTCCAATGAAACGAAGAGAAAGAATGCAAGCAAGAATGAGACGATGGATTGAGATCGAAGTAAAGAAATTTGAAGATGCCAAAGAGCAAAAAGAAATGAAGTCAGAGGCATTAAAGCGATTGCGAACATTTATGGGTTATTGGCCAAAACCTGATTTGGCAAAACTGTATATTTCTTTCTTAAAGGAAGAAAAGTTGTCTGTTTCTCAACAATTAAAGAAAAGAACGTTGCTTCATGAAGATATTGCTCCAATGTTGTATATCCATCAGATGCTTTATGGTATTGAGAGAGAAAATCGATTTGATCATATCGTTATTGATGAAGCGCAAGATAGTTCGCCATTTATGATTTCGGTCTTAAAAGAACGCACACGCCCTGGGGGCTTTACCATTCTTGGAGATTTGGCGCAAGGGATCCACGGCAATGAAGGAATATCTAGTTGGACTTCTTTTCAGGAAGTGTTTGCTGATAAGGGTATTTCCTACGTCAAAATGGAAAGAAGTTACCGGTCAACGATGGAGATCATTGAATTCAGTAACAGAATTCTTGCACAAATGAAACATAGTCCAGGTCAAGCAATTCCTGTCTTCAGAAGTGGGCGAGAAGTAGTGATCGAACAGCGTGGAAAAGACGACATACATGAATGGGTTCAACAAATGGAACAAAAACAAGCACAAACGATTGCCATCTTGACACGGACAAAAGAGGAGAGTACAGAGGTCTATGCACATCTGCACTCACAAGGAGTTACAGCGACTTTACTTCAAGCGAGTGATCGAACTTATCGTGGTGGGATATCTGTCATGCCTATTTATATGGCGAAAGGCTTTGAGTTTGATGCGGTTCTATTAACAGACGTAAGCCCAAGTAATTATTTAGATGATGAAATGCATAAAAAGTTACTTTATGTTGGGTGTACCCGTGCATTGCATGAATTGTCAATTTGGTATACAAGCAAACGCTCACAATTGCTAGAAAGATAGGAACGAATGCCGTGACCCTCCTTTTTTACTGCGAATAAGCTGGTATAAGAGGAGGTGAACTGGTGAGTAGAGCATATTCGTATATAGCTATAGGTGATTCATTAACTGTCGGAACTGGCTCATCACGAATGAGCGGAGGCTTTGTACAGGAGTATGTATCATTAGCAAATAATTGGTTAAAGCGATCTATCCGTGTTTCAATGTTGGCCCATCCAGGTTTAACATCACGGCAGATCTATCAGCTTGCCATCGAAAGAAAGCACCAACAACAAGTGTTTGATGCAGATGTTATTACGATCACGGCTGGAGGAAATGATTTTATCCAAGCATTTAAAGAGATGGAACGAACTGGATCATTTGAGCCAGTTATTAAAGCGGGTGAAGACGCATCAAATGGTTTGCATGCATTGGTTACTTATATATGTGAAGTGAAACAACCTTGTAAAAAACCATATATTATCCGAGTATTTAATACGTATATCCCTGTGGAAGGTGTACCAATCGTTGATCACTACTTATCTCAATTCAACCGACGACTCTATCGTTTAGAGCGACGGCGGAATGTGCGTGTTGTAGATGTGTATAATGCGTTTAAAGGAAAAAATCAATGGTACCTTTCTCATGATCACGTGCATCCTAATGATCGAGGGTATGCTGTAATGGCACGTGAAGCAGCTCAAACAGGATTTGAACCATTATAAGACGCGCTCATAGCGTGTCTTGCTTATTAGAAAAGAAAGAAAAGTGTGATATAATCTAAGGCGATGTAACGAACGAAGAAGGAGGTCCTAATGGAACAACATCTAGAAGAAATGGAATCGCCAAAACCGTATGTAAAAAGGAATATGAGTCTGATTATAAGCAATCAATTTTTAGCTACTCTTGCCGAAAGTATTTTTCATTTAATGATTATTTGGTTTATTTATGAACGGACAGGCTCAGCTTTGTATGCTTCGGGTGTGATGGCCGTAATTATGGTGACTCAAATATTTGTTGGCCCTTTTATGGGAGTATTCGTGGATCGTTTTGAACCTAAGCGTGCGATGCAAATTGGGTATGGAATTATGGTTTTGGTTGGTATATTTCTTACAATCAGTTATATTGTAGCTCCGTCACTCATTGTACTGTCTATTTATATCGCACTCATTTTACATAATATTTGTGCACAATGGATTGGTCCTGCTAAAAGCAAGTTGCTTCCTCGAATTGTTGGAAATCCAAACGTTGTAAAAACAAATGGCTTAATCTCATCCACAGGACAAACAGCGGATTTACTTGGTCAGAGTGTAAGTGGTTTTTTAATTGCTTTAATTGGATTTGTTGGGATTGTGTTACTGCATTCAGGCGTTTATTTAATCGCTTCTTTTTTGCTAATCTTTGTGATTGATTTAACGCGGAAAAAGCAAGATGCGTCAATTGAATCAGTAGAAACTTCCTCAAAAAAACACTTTTTTACTGAGATGAGAGAAGGGTATTACATATTAAAAGAAAATAAACCGGTATTTAAATCAATTCTTCTAGCGTCTGCACTCAATTTAGTGACGGTTGCTAGTGCTTTAACCGTCGTTCTAGTAAGTGATCGATATGGGGCGTCCGCAGTACAATTTGGTATTTTTAATGCATGTGGAGCTTTAGGAGGAATCATTACAGGTCTTTTTATCGGTAAACTAATGAAGAAAGCCGCACCAATGCGCTTGTTCGCTCTAGGGCTATTTTTATCCGGTCTTGCGTTAATAGGTGTAGGATGGACAACAAATTTAATCATAGGAACGATTTTTATGGCATTTTTCTCTGCAAGTTTAGTTCTTGTTAATGTGGTTCTTAATTCAATGATGATGATTTTAATAAAAGACAGCCATCGGGGAAGAGTATTCACACTTGTTGCAGCTATTGGCGGTATTTTTGTACCATTTGCTGCTCTTAGTGGTGGATTTCTGGTAGATGTTGTTGGTATTGCTGTTTTATTTGTTGCATCAGGTATATGGTTAATTGCATGGAGCGTACTTCCATTGGTGGATCGTGACTTAAAACAAGTTAAATTGGATTAAGGAGGATATAGAATGAAGAGGGTCGGTTTAGTGACAGTACTGCATGATGAACGTGGTGATTTACTTGACCATTTGCAGCAACACTTCTCAAAAGCAGTGCGGATAAACTGAGTTGATTAGCACACGAAATGACAACCTCAATTTCAGCCGAGTACAAGTCAAACATTCATTAAAATCGATCACATAAGTGTTCAAGGCTAAATATCTGTAATTATGGATTAAATTTGGAGATTTTACTTGAGAAATTACATACTTTCTGCTTCCAACATCCTGTATACTGAGAGTATAGATAGATTGGGAACGGGGAGGAAGGAAAGTGAACGCAAGATTTGTCAAATTAATCTCGGCGGTTTTTTTGGTGAGTATTGTCGGAGTCATTGTCATTGCGATGTCCGCACAAGTTTAATTTAAATGGCTAATAAAGTTATATGAATTACCTAATAAGAGAAAACTTTCTAAGACATAGTCTTAGAAAGTTTTTTATATGTAAATATAGTGAAATTTACAAAGATAAGCTAAGATAGAGAAAGATATTTAGGGTTCCGTAGTACGTTAGAGGGGTCGGTTTAGTTGAAAACAGTTTTTTCCTATTTACTACCTTATAAAGTAGTCGCAAGCATTGCTTTTTTATTTATGTTACTTGAACTTGTTGTCGAACTTGTACAACCATTATTGCTCGCACGTATTATTAATGATGGAATACTCCAGGATGATTTAAGAACAGTGCTTATTTTAGGTAGTGTGATGGTTGGATTTTCTTTACTGGCTTTTATCTCTGGTGTACTTAATTCTTTCTATGCTGGTCATGCTGGTCAGAGTACAGGTTTTGATCTTAGAAATGCAATGTTTAAAAAAATTCAGCGATCAAGTCTTGGCAAGTTGCAGCCCTTTGCCACGTCGTCACTAATGACGCGATTAACAAATGATGTCACACAAATTCAAAACACAATTTTTATGGGTTTGAGAATAATGGCGAGGGCACCATTGCTTGTAATTGGTGGAGCGATTATGGCTCTTTTGATTAATGTGCGGTTAGCGCTGTTCCTGTTTGTGACCATTCCAATTTTAGTCTTATTTTTATTATGGATTTTAAAGAAAGGCGTACATATTTTTAGTGAAGTTCAAACAAAAGTTGACAGTGTGAATCATGTTGTGCGTGAGAATTTAACTGGAATTCGTCTTGTACGTGTATTTGTTAGAAAAACGCATGAAATGGGTCGTTTTTTCCAAGAAAGTGATGCACTTAGACACCGGACAGTTCAGGCGTTTAGGTTAATGGAATTAACGATGCCTGTTTTGTTATTGCTTATGAATGTTTCTGTCTTGCTTATTTTATGGTTCGGAAGTTTTCAGATTGAAAACAATTCAACTCAAGTCGGTGATGTTGTCGCTATCGTCAATTATGCAACGCGAATTACATCAGCTTTGGGTGTGTTTGCGATGATTATTATGGTTTTTTCTAGGGCGCGCGCGTCTGCTTTGCGCATTGAAGAAGTCTTGATTGAGCCAGATGATGAGTTGCTGGCAAGTGAACAGAAACCAGTTCCTCCAGTTTTACGTGGCGATCTTGCATTTCGTCATGTGTCTTTTTCTTATGAAGAAAACGCGCCTTTGGTGTTGAAAGATATTCATTTTCACGTTCATGCTGGTGAGACTGTGGCGGTCCTAGGAGAGACAGGATCAGGTAAAACGTCATTGTTTCAGTTAATTCCTAAATTATATGAAGCGACTGAGGGCAGCGTAGAAATTGATGGAACATCAATTAAAGAATGGAATGTTCAAGAATTGCGTCGGCAGATGGGGTATGTCCCGCAAGCCATTCGACTTTTTTCTGGAACCATCCGAGAGAACATAGCTTGGGGGGTGCCAGATGCTTCAATGGCAGCGATTGAACAGGCTGCAAAAGCAGCGCAAATTCATGAGACGATTGTTAAATTGCCAGAAGGATACGATACCCGTGTTGGTCAGCAAGGTGTGAACTTGTCGGGAGGACAGAAGCAACGAATTTCTATTGCACGTGCTCTCTTAAGGAAGCCAAAACTATTGCTTCTTGATGATAGTACAAGTGCGCTTGATACAAAGACAGAAGAACGTTTTTTAAGCGAGCTTGAGCAATATGATTGTACCGTACTTATTATTACGCAAAAGTTGTCTACCGCTCAGCAAGCGAATCGGATCTTACTGTTGGAATATGGAGAGATGGTTGGGTTTGGTAGTCATAAACAGTTACTGAATTCTTCGGAATTCTATAAAAGAATCTATGATTCCCAGTATGGAAAGGGGGCATTCTAATGTCTCTTTTGAAGTTGTTAAAAGAACCATTCCAATATGAACGAATTGATTGGCGGAAAAAGCGGTCTCCTATTTCTCAATCCGAAGGAAAAGCTCAACATCCTCATGCAGCTAGGGCTAGTGGAAAAGCCCCAAAAGCGAAAGATTGGAAAGGTGCTACGAAACGAATCTTAGCTTATCTTGGAGAGAGAAAACCAGCACTTGTACTTGTGATGGGTTTAGTCATTGTTAGCTCCTTGCTTATGTTAGTTGGCCCTTTCTTAATCGGGATCATTATCGACAATTATATTATCCCAGCTGACTTTGATGGCTTAGGTATGATTTTGCTTCTTTTACTTGCTTCCTATGTGGGTTTATCAGTTGCGACTTTTTTCCAAAATTTTGTGATGGTCCGCATTGCTCAAGCAACCGTTTATGATATAAGAAAAGATTTGTTTGCCCATTTACAGCGGCTCCCTATTGGTTTCTTTGACAAACGGTTACATGGGGATATTATGAGCAGGGTCACGAATGATATTGAAAATATTTCAGGAACATTAAATTCTTCAATCGTACAAATTTTGTCTAGTGTAGTTACTTTTGTAGGGATTCTTGCTGTCATGCTTTATTTGTCTCCTGTGTTAACACTCATTACAATGCTTGTTATTCCAATTATGTTTTTCGGTATGCGCTGGATTACAAAGAGAACACAAGTGTTTTTTAAAGAACAACAACGAACATTAGGTCAATTAAATGGGTATTCGGAAGAAACGATTGCTGGTCAACAAATGGTGAAGACTTTTTCTCGTGAACAGCCCGTAATTGAAGGCTTTAGAGAACGAAATGAAGCTTTGCGTGGTGCGGGGTTCTGGGCACAAACGTATTCAGGATTCATTCCGAAATTAATGAACGTCTTAAATAATCTAAGCTTTACAGTGATAGCTGGGATCGGCGGGTTGATGGCAATTAATCAAACCGCAGGTGTGACCGTTGGTATTATGGTTGTATTTGTTGAGTATTCACGACAATTTACTCGACCACTTAATGACTTAGCTAATCAATTTAATATGCTTTTATCTGCTTTGGCTGGCGCAGAACGTGTATTTGACATCATGGATGAGCAGCCCGAAAAAGACCATCAAGATGCTCAATCGATCCGTTCTATTAAAGGCAATGTTCGATTTAATCAGGTCGGATTTTCATATGGTGAGACTCCCACATTAAAAGATATTTCCTTTGAAGCGCGTCCAGGAGAAACATTCGCATTTGTAGGGCCTACAGGGGCTGGGAAAACAACAATTATAAATTTATTAACGGGTTTCTATCCGATTAATGAAGGGGTCATTGAAATTGATGGCAAAGATATGACAACGTTGAAAAAGGAAGATTTACGAAAACAACTAGGAGTTGTCTTACAAGATTCATTTTTATTTCAAGGAACCATTATGGAAAATATTCGTTACGGTCGACTAGAAGCAACGGATCAAGAAGTGATTGAAGCAGCTAAATTGGCCAACGCACATGGGTTTATCTCCTATTTACCAGGTGGCTATGGGACGATTTTACAGCAAGACGGCGGTGGCATTAGTCAAGGTCAAAAGCAGCTTATTTCTATAGCGCGGGCATTGCTCGCCGATCCTGCGATTCTCATTTTGGATGAGGCGACGTCAAGTATTGATACGGTAACGGAAATGAAAATACAAGAAGCATTAAAACGACTGATGGCGGGGCGGACTAGTTTTGTTATCGCTCACAGGTTGAATACGATTGAATCAGCTGACACGATCCTTGTTTTGCAAGAAGGGCGTGTGACAGAAAGTGGTAGTCATTCCAACTTAATGAAACAACGAGGTTTCTATTATGAATTGCAACATTCCAAAAATATGGATGCAATTTTATAATTGTAATAGAGGATTGACGCGAAATGTGTCGAAGTGATATGCAAATCAAGCGAGGGGGAAAATATTTTGCATGGTTATTGAGAAATTAGTTCTAAATGTATTTGTCATATTAGTCCCCGTGCTAATTTATAGCCTTAAAGCTGAAGGAAGTTGGAAAATACAGCGCTCGCTCACGATGTTTTTATTTATGAGTGGCGCTGTTGTGCTCAGCATGGCTTTTTCAGTTGAGATCGAAGGGATTCATTTAGATTTACGATTTGTGCCTACTTTGCTTGCGTTCCTATATGGTGGAAGACGAGCTGGGTGGGGAGTCGCGGGGGTTGCACTAATTGGGCGAATGTTTCAAGGCGGAGATATGGTTCTGCTTGGTATTGGTTTAATTTTACTTACTACTGTTATCTTTAGTGTGTTTGCGCCGCGTTTCTATTCTCTCCCCCCAAAGTGGCCGAGGGTGAGATGTGCAGTATTGTTTTCTTTTATCCCGACTACGATTCAGCTAGGGGCGGCTGCCGTCTTATGGGAGATGACTGAAACTAGAACAATGGATTCGTTATGGTCGATAGGCTTGGAATACATGCTTTTCTTTACAGGGGCTACTTTATTGGTAACACATTTATATGAAACGCTTCTCGAACGTGAACGCATTCTCGCAGAACTCGTAGCAGTTGAAAAACATAATACAATGGGAGAATTGGCTGCATCAATTGCACATGAAGTACGAAACCCTTTGACCGTTGTAAAAGGATTTATTCAGCTGCTTGCTGAAGAAAAAGATCAAAATCAGAATCAATATCATAAGTTGATCCTTAGTGAACTCGACCGAGCTGAATCAATTATTCATGAATATTTAAACGCGTCAAAACCGCAACGAAATGAAAGTTGTGTGATTGCATTAGAAGAACATGTGAAAAGCGTTGTAGCCTTAATGGAGCCTTATGCGACAAAGAACAATCTGCAATTAAAGGGCCAATACGAAGCTGAGGTCTCTGTCTTTGTAGATGAAAAAAAATTAAAGCAATCGTTAATGAATTTTATAAAAAATGCAATCGAGGCGACGCCGGTTCAAGGTGATGTTACGGTGACGCTGAGAGCAACAAAAGAAAAAGCATTGGTACTTATTGAAGACACAGGTTATGGGATGACAAAAGCACAATTAAAACAATTAGGAACTGCTTATTTTACAACAAAAGAAACCGGCACTGGTCTTGGTACAATGGTATCTATCCGAATGATTGAAATGATGGGCGGTACAGTTACATATAAAAGCAAGCTTCAAAAAGGCACATGCGTGGAAGTCGTATTACCACTGCATGGATGAACATTGTGTATGATAATAAATTATTTATCTAAGCAATTTATGGTAATAGGGGGCGTACATTAAATTTGATTGTGTATGAAACGTAAAGTTGCTTTCTACGTTTAAAGGATTGATTTTATCAATTTAGAAGATTCTGATTGTATATTTATTGGTTTGACTTACGGGCATATAACTTTACAGATAAGTAAAACCCACTTATTGTTGTTGTGTTAATCATGGTTTTGTTGATTACTTAAAAACAGGACAGATAAAGAAGTGACAATAGAAAGCGACTTTTACTTTGGAGAAATTTAGCTTTTTTGCTAATGCCGAGGATTGAAAAGGCTTGAAAAAAGATACCTTACTTTATCTCTTATTGAGGGCACAGGAGGCGTTACATATGGCAGAGAAATATATTTTATCAATTGACCAAGGGACAACGAGTACTCGTTCAATTTTGTTTAATAAAGAGGGAGAGGTTGTTCACACTGCGCAAAGAGAATTTCAGCAGTATTTCCCAAAACCAGGTTGGGTCGAGCACGACGCAAATGAAATTTGGAACTCGACGCTTTCGGTCATCTCCACTCTTTTTACGGAAACAGAGGTGGACCCAAAAAATATAGAAGCAATTGGGATTACAAACCAAAGAGAAACAACCGTTGTTTGGGATAAAAAAACTGGGAAACCAGTTTACAATGCGCTCGTATGGCAATCACGACAAACGCAAGGCATTTGCAATGAGTTACGCGATGCGGGACATAATGAGTTATTCCGAAGTAAAACAGGTCTTTTGATTGACCCATATTTTTCAGGCACAAAAGTAAAGTGGATTTTTGACAATGTGGAAGGAACGAAAGAGCGGGCAGCAAGAGGAGAGTTACTCTTCGGAACGATTGATTCGTGGTTAATCTGGAAGCTTAGTGGCGGCAAAGCGCATGTGACAGACTATACAAATGCTGCGAGAACATTAATGTTTAATATACATGACCTTAAATGGGATGAAGAACTGCTAAATATACTAGGCGTACCTCAGACGATGCTTCCAGAGGTAAAATCATCTTCTGAAGTTTATGCGAAAACGGTCGATTATCATTTCTTTGGTGAAAACATTCCAATTGCGGGCATTGCAGGTGATCAAAGTGCAGCATTATTTGGACAAGCGTGTTTTGAAAAAGGAATGGTTAAAAACACGTATGGTACTGGTTGCTTTATTTTAATGAATACAGGTGAAGAAGCGGTTATATCTGAAAATGGTCTATTAACGACGATTGCGTGGGGCATTGATGGGAAAGTAGAGTATGCGTTAGAAGGCAGTATTTTTGTTGCAGGATCAGCGATACAGTGGCTTCGTGATGGTGTGAAGTTACTTGATGATGCAAAAGAAAGTGAACGGATGGCAACGAGCATTGAGTCGTCAGATGGTGTATATGTCGTACCTGCTTTTGTTGGGCTGGGGACTCCTTATTGGGATAGTGACGCGCGAGGAACAATGTTTGGTTTAACGCGCGGAACGTCTCGTGAGCATATTGTCCGTGCAACGCTTGAATCGTTAGCTTATCAAACAAAAGACGTGATGGACGCGATGGAATCTGACTCAGGTTTAGATTCAAAAAAACTGCGTGTTGACGGTGGCGTTGTACAGAATGATTTCCTAATGCAATTCCAAAGCGACCTTCTCGATGCACCCGTTGAACGACCAACCATAAAGGAAACAACCGCGCTTGGGGCCGCCTATTTAGCAGGTTTAGCAGTTGGTGTTTGGGAAAACAAAGAAGAGATTGCGAAAAAATGGCAAGTAGATAAGAAGTTTAATCCACAGATGGAAGATGCAGACCGCAACCGATATTATGATGGTTGGAAAAAAGCGGTTCACGCAACAATGTCATTTAAGTTAGATAACTAATGAGTGAAGAAAAGCCTTGGACTAAGTCTTAGTCCAAGGCTTTTCTTGCGGGTTATAAATACGTTTGAACGTCTGTTATTTCTCCATCTGGGAAAGAAGTGCTTGTTAAACACTTTGTCAGAGCTTCTGCTACAGCGTCAGCAGAACGAAGCTGCCCTTCTTTATGAAATGCTTGGAAACGCTCTAATTGAGGGAAGTCCTCTTTGGTTTGATTTCGTATGTCAGCTTGCATGTCTGTATCCATAATTCCGGGGTTAAATCCGCATATGTGAATAGGTATGTTTGCAGCTGACTGTTCTTGTGAGGTCGCTTGAACGAGCATGTTCATACTTGCTTTGGCACTTGAATAGCATGTCCAGCCAGAAATTGGACGATTCGCAGCCCCTGAAGTGATAAGTGCCATTCGTTTTAACGCTGAGAGTTGTTGAGAAAAATAGATAAATGCATTGGTCAAAACAGCCGGTGCGATGACATTTACGGCGTAATGTCGACTTATATCATTCGCTTTAAATGTTCCCATTTGTCCGATTGGTTGAACGATTCCGGCATTGTAAATAAACAGAAGTTCACTTGCTTGATTAGCTTTCATCATTTGCATGGCTTCATTAAAAACCGATGAAAGTTCTTCTGTTTGAGTAACATCCATATTAAAATAATGAAACGATGGATGTGTTGAAAAGAGAGGCTCTGTTCTTGAAAAGCCGGCTATCAAGTACTCTTTCTCTAGTAGACTTTCACATAATGCAGCGCCTAATCCTCGGGAAGCTCCAATAACAATTGCAAGTTTCATGTTGACCCCTCCTGTTCCTTAGTGTAGATGGTGCGCAACATTCGTGCAATTCTGTTGCTTTGTTAAGATTGTTTTAAAACTAGTCAGAAGTGGAATAGTAAGCAAGATAATAAAGAAAAAGAGCGTATCTATTTACGAAGTGGTATTTTCGCGCTATACTGAATGTAAGTTAATGAACGACCTGAGATGATGAGGGGTCACAGCATTCAAAAGGCGAAATTCCGTCTTGTTTGTTTAGCTGTGACCCTTTTTTGTATGCAATAAGATAAATGGAGGAAGATAATATGGCTTTTTCGGCTAAGACTCGTACAGCTTCAATTGAGAAAATGACAGAAAAGGAACTGGATCTTTTAATCATTGGTGGTGGAATTACAGGTGTTGGTACAGCTCTAGATGCGGCAACACGGGGGATGAACGTAGGATTAATTGAGATGCAAGATTTTGCGGCAGGGACATCAAGCCGATCTACTAAATTAATTCATGGTGGTTTGCGTTACTTAAAACAATTTGAAATTAAGTTGGTGGCGGAAGTAGGGACTGAGCGAGCGGTTGTTTATGAAAATGCTCCTCATGTGACAACACCTTTACGGATGATGTTGCCTTTTTATAAAGGTGGTACATTTAATTCGTTGACAACATCAATAGGTTTAAGTGTCTATGATCGACTTGCTGGTGTAAAGAAAGCAGAGCGACGGACGATGATGAGAGCGAAAGAGGCAATTACAAAAGAACCTATCTTGGCAGAGGAAGGTTTACGCGGCGCTGGGATGTATGTGGAATATCGGACAGATGATGCAAGGTTAACGATTGAAGTTGCCAAAACGGCAGCGGAAAAAGGTGCTTTACTGACAAACTATGTTAAAGCTGAATCGTTTGTCTATGATGATAAGAAAGTGGTTGGTGTTGTTGCTAAAGATTTAGTAACAGGAGAAGGAATGACGATTCGTGCTAAGAAAATTGTCAATGCCACCGGTCCTTGGGTAGATACACTAAGAGAACAAGATCGTTCGAAAGAAGGAAAAACCATCCATTTAACAAAAGGTGTGCATCTAGTTTTATCAAAAAAACGGCTTCCATTAAATCAAGCTCTCTATTTTGATACTCCTTTTAAAGACGGACGGATGATGTTTGCGATACCAAGAGGTGAGAAAGTATACATTGGAACAACGGACACGAATTATCAAGGAGATATGAGCGAGCCTGGCGTTACTAAGGAAGATGTCACTTACATCATAGATGCGGCCAATGGCTTATTCCCTGGTTATAATTTATCAGAGGCAGATGTAGAATCAAGCTGGTCTGGATTAAGACCGCTCATTCATGAAGAAGGAAAAGATCCATCTGATATTTCCCGCAAAGATGAAATTTTTCATTCAAAAAGTGGGCTAATGACAATAGCTGGTGGCAAGCTGACGGGTTATCGGAAAATGGCCGATAGTATTGTGACTACTGTCGCCAAAGAACTTGAAGCAGATGGAGGGCAAGTATATGGCCCATGTAAAACGAAACAGCTTGTTTTATCAGGAGGAGATGTTGGTGGTTCAGACCAACTAGATTTCTTTAACGCGGCTCACGTCGAAGCTGGAAAGCAACTCGGGTTAGATGAAAAGACGGCAACCGCATTAGTAGAGAGATATGGATCAAACGTTCCACAAGTCTTTGCATTTTTGGAAGATGATCAGGCAGAACAATTTGGGTTACCAAAAGCTGTTTGGGCCTCACTTCGTTACGCAATGGCTTATGAAATGGCATTAACGCCAGTGGACTTCTTGTTGCGTCGTTCGGCGTATATGTTGTTTGATATTGAGGTGGCCAAAGCGTATAAAGACAATGTTGTGGAAGCGATGGCTTCGATTCTAAATTGGTCAAATGAAGAACGAACAAATCATGAGAAAGAACTTGATAAGCAGTGGCGTCTGGTCACGCTCTCGGATGTGCTTAAATGATTTTTAATGGGCAGACCGTTTTGCCAGCAGTAAAAACAATGAGAGACTTTGAGAAAGCGGCAGAGAGTGAACATGAATTTATCGTTATTCTTGATATGCATCTCTCCAAGCTTGCTTCGATTAAGAAGTTAGCAAGAGAAGCAAATAAGCAACTAATTTTGCATGCTGATTTAATTCAAGGGTTAAAAAGTGATCGTGCGGCAGCGGAGTTCCTGTGTCAGGTAATCAAACCGGCAGGACTCATCTCAACTAGATCAGATATGTTACGGATAGCGAAGAAAAACAATGTTCTCGCAATTCAACGTTTGTTTTTGCTTGATACAATGGCGATTCATACAAGTTTTCAACTCGCGGAAACAGTTAAGCCAGATGTGATTGAATTGCTTCCAGGTATTCTGCCGCAATGGATTAGCCGTGTTCGCGATGAGACGGGTATCCATGTAATTGCTGGAGGATTAATTGAAACAAATGAAGATATTCAACTTGCCCTTGGAGCTGGTGCAGAGGCAGTAACTGCCTCTGATCAATTGCTTTGGTAATAAATAAACGTCTTTTTCGCAGTTAATGGGAAATACTACTGTGAAAAGACGTTTTTAATATGTAGAAAAAAGGTATAAACTGTTATACTGGTAAAGGTTTGCAAAATGAAATTTACAAGGAACGTAATTATCGGAGGGGTTAAATGGAGTCTTTTCACAATATTGTAGGGAGTATAAATGGTTTTACTTCTTATATACTTGTCTTCTCGCTTATTGCTACAGGGATTTATCTAACGATTCGGTCTCGGTTTGTTCAGTTTCGATTATTTCCAGAAATGTTTCGTGCGATAACTGAAAAGAAAACGAAGAAAGGTGAAGTCTCTGCATTTCAAGCCTTTTCTATTAGTGCTGCATCAAGGATTGGCGCAGCGAATATTTCTGGAGTAGCAATCGCTATTACGACAGGTGGACCCGGTGCTATTTTCTGGATGTGGGTAATTGCATTTATCGGGATGGCTACTGGTTTTATTGAAAGTATGCTCGCTCAGGTTTATAAAGTGAGAAAGGATAATCAGTTTCGGGGTGGACCGGCATACTATATAGAAAGAGCTTTAGGAAAGCGGTGGCTGGGTGTTGTATTTGCAATTTTAATTGCATTTACATTTGGTTTTATATTTAATTCTTTACAAGCAAATACGATTGCTGTTGCGATGGAAGAAGCGTTTGATTTTGAACCACTCATTCTTGGACTTATTATTTCACTTGTTGTAGGCATTATTATTTTTGGAGGGATTCGCTCAATTTCGGTTGTTTCATCAATCATAGTCCCAATAATGGCTGTTCTTTATCTGTCTGTAGTGTTGTTTGTTGTTGTAACGAATATAGAGGCTATACCTGGAGTGTTCTCATTAATTGTTGGAAGCGCGTTTGGGTTTCGTGAAGCATCAATCGGTATTTTTGTAGGACTTTTAATTGGCGCACAGCGCGGTTTGTTTTCAAACGAAGCAGGTATGGGGAGTGTACCAAATGCGGCTGCGACTGCAGATGTCTCTCATCCGGTTAAACAAGGACTTGTGCAGTCATTAGGTGTATTTTTTGATACAATTATCATCTGTTCTGCAACGGCTTTTGTTATTTTATTAACAGATGTTTATCAAACAACTGTTGATATCGAGGGAGTAGCTTTAACCCAAGCTTCGTTAAGTCAGTTAGTTGGAGATTGGGCAGTTCCATTCATTGCGATTGCCATTTTCTTTTTTGCTCTTTCTTCAATTATCGGCAATTATTATTATGGAGAAACCAATATTGCATTTATTAAAGAAGGTACGATCTGGTTACAGTTATACAGAGTAGCAGTAATGGGTATGATTGTATTTGGTACACTGGCGAGTATCCAGCTCGTATGGGATATGGCTGACTTATTTCAAGCATTTACAACAGTAATCAACTTAGTCGCTGTTATTCTGATTGGACGTATCTCATTTGCAGTTATTAATGATTACGTTAAACAGCGAAAACAAGGAAAAGATCCAGTTTTTAAAAGTAAAAACATCCCAGGCTTAAAAAATGCAGATACTTGGGATAAATAATACAAAGTATGCAAGTTCTCCTTTTAGAGAGCTTGCTTTTTTTTATGCGTAAATTCACACCTTGTCTCATACCATTTAAAGAGAGAAAAAGGAGAGATGAGAAGTGAATACGTTTTTTCGAGGAGTCCTCCTGTTGAGCGCGGCGGCTTTTATTGGAGAGTGCTTGGAATTTGTTATTAACGTCGTGTTGGCAAGAGAGTTAGGCGATGAGGCATTTGGT
Organism: Shouchella patagoniensis; assembly: GCF_002019705.1. Classification (GTDB taxonomy): domain Bacteria; phylum Bacillota; class Bacilli; order Bacillales; family Bacillaceae_D; genus Shouchella; species Shouchella patagoniensis. Next base: position 4,563,880 of record NZ_KV917377.1, read on the forward strand.
TTATATATGGCGATTTTGCCAACGATGTTATTTGTTGTTGTCTTAGCGAGTATCGAGCTTCCTGTGTCCATATCAAAGCTTGTAGCAGAAAAAGAGCCGAAGTATCATTGGGGTGTTCTTTTTAATGCGTTAAAGCTTGCGCTTGCCTGTGCCTTAACGGTAATGCTCATTGCAGTCCTTGTTTTGCCTCATTTGAGTGTGCTTAATAATTATCATACAGGTGTTAAATGGATGCTCATTTTTCTCGTACCTGTTATTACGTTTTCTTCCGTTGCAAAAGGGTACTTAATAGGTGCCCAACAAACATCAAAAATTGCCATTGCGAATTTATTAAAACGAGCGGCACAGCTTATTGGGTTGTTAATTGTATTTCAATTGTTTTCTCTATCAAGTGATCTCGCAATTTTTATGGCGCTTCTCGCGCTTAAGCTCAGTGAATTGCTTGTTTTGTTTTATTTAGTTATTGTCTTTATTCGCAAGATTGGTCAGACAAAAAAAGCGTACCCACAAAAACAAGTAAGTCAAAAAGAAGTTCAGAAAAAACTACTAGCTGTTTCGGTGCCAACGACGGGGTTACGTATCTTTCATTCCATTACTTTTGCCGTAAAGCCCTTTCTAATAACAAAAGCACTGTCAAATGCCGGTATGATGGAGAGCGTTGCGATGATACAATACGGAAAGTTAGCTGGGATTGCCTTTACGATCGGATTTTTTCCTGCTTTTATCGCTCATGCGTTGTTAGTTGTTCTCATACCGATCGTTTCTGATGCTTATGCAAAGCGTAAGTATGATGTGCTCCATTATTACTTAAGGTTATCAATGCTAATGACAATGGCGTACGGTTTGCCAGTTGTGCTTGTGTTCTATTTCTTTGCTGAACCAATTACAACGATGTTTTTTGGTCCATCGCCAGCTGCTGGCTATTTACAAGTGCTGATTCCTTATTTTCTCTTTCACTATTGCGCCACACCTTTGCAAGCATATTTAATTGGGATTGGGTTAGTGAAAGATGCATTTTTGCATTCTCTTTATGCGACTACCGTTTCATTCTGTTTAATGATATCCCTTGGGTCGATGCCTAGCTTGCAAATGAATGGTATTATTTTAGGAATGAATATGAGTGCTGTTTTACTCACGTTGCTTCATTACATTACGATCTGTAAAAAGCTAAAACTAAATGTACTAATGAGACCAGGTGAGAGCTGGTTGTTTCGTTAATAAAGATAAAGCTTCCTTATAAAAGGAGGCTTTATCTGGACCGCGTGCTATTGAACTATTTGTTCTTTGCCGACACTTTCGTGGTGTAATCGATCTAGAGCGGTCACAACATAAGTGTAGGTTCGATGAGGCTCTGCAGTCGTGTCTAAAAAGGCAGTTTCAGATCCCGTTTTACGGACGGTCGTCATTAGAGCAGCTGCGTCTTCAATCGAACCAACTTCAGTTCCATCAAATCGATAGACTGCAAAATAAGTTGATTCATCGCTATTATCAAACACTTTTAAGACGGTACCCTTACTAATTCGTTCTGTTTCAATAGCGGATGGAGAAGGCGGCGCCTCTCCACCGAGCCATGGCATTACTGGTATAAGAGCTGGTTGTGCATACTCACTTTGAATCAATTGATCCCTCGAGCCAAGACGATTGGCACGTAGATCTTTCAAACTAAAATGCATACTTCCGTGAACACCGCTTCGATCTCGCATATATGCGATCTGCCGTGGGTACTCATTTGGATCATGCCACTCTGGAACACTGTTTACGCCAATTTTGTAAGCAGCTTGACCGACGTAAAAGTGAGTGTTTGTTTCAGTGGTTTCGTCTTGCCACCAATCAACTAGTACGTCAAAAGCAGCTGCCGCAAATCCGATATTCCAATAAATTTGGGGCGTAATGTAGTCAATGGAACCATGTTGAATCCAATGTCTTGTATCGGCGTAAAGGTCATCATAGTTTTGAACACCAGCACGGGTGTTGGAGCCTGTAGGGTCCGTGTTTGAGTTTCGCCAAACACCAAATGGACTAATGCCAAATTTCACATGGCTTTTTTCTACTTTGATTGATTGTTGAATGGAAGAAACAAGGGTATTTACGTTATTACGACGCCAATCAGCTCTGTTCGTGAAACCTTCACCATGCTCAGCGAAGGATGCATTGTCTGGAAAAGGAACGCCTGCAATTGGATATGGATAAAAATAGTCATCCATATGAATGGCATCCACATCGTAATTTGTAACAATTTCATTAACACCATCGACTAGAAACTGTTGAACAGCAGGAATGCCAGGGTCAAAGTATAATTGGTTACCATAAGCGACAGTCCACTCTGGATTTTCCCGAGCCGGGTGTCCAGTGGCTAAACGATCGAGGTCAGTGTGATTCATTGTAATTCGGTACGGGTTAATCCATGCGTGAAATTCGAGATTCCGCTTGTGTGCTTCCTCCACCATAAAAGCCAGTGGATCATAGCCTGGGTCTTGGCCTTGGACCCCAGTTAAGTATTCGGACCATGGACCATATTCAGAAGGATAAAAGCTGTCTGCGGTTGGTTTAATTTGAACAACAACTGCATTCATCCCCATTTCAGTGGTTTCTTCTAGTTGGGCAATAAACTCTTCTTTTTGTACTTCTGCAGGAGCGCCTTTACGTGTGGGCCAGTCAATGTTATTCACACTTGCAATCCATACGGCACGTAACTCTCGTTTTGGACTGTCGCTTTCTGCGTGAACAATCTCATTTCCGAATGCAAGAACCAGTGGAACACTGAATAAACTGAGTAACCATTTTTTCACTGGACTGTCCTCCAATTTTCGTAATTTTCCGTGCTTCCTTTAGTTTAATGGAAATAGAAGGGAATTTGTATTGGGATAATCAAAAAAAACGTGGATTTATCCACGTTTTTCTATTTGATTACCAGACAGCAATATGCCCATCTGTTCTTGATTCGGTTCCGCCTGCCAATACACCTGTTTTTGGATTACGCCAAATGATTTGACCTCGACCGAAGCTGCCACTATCTAATGCGACTTGAATGTGATGGCCTTTACGTGCAAGGGCTTGAGCAATATCGTTTGGAAAAGTCGGTTCCACTAAGACTTTTTTGTCTCCTGTCCATTGCCAACGAGGAGCGTCAAGTGTTGCTTGAGGATTTAATTGAAAGTCAATTGTATTCATAATCACTTGAACGTGACCTTGAGGTTGCATAAAACCACCCATAACACCGAAAGGACCAACTGCATCTTTTCCTTTCGTTAAGAACCCAGGAATGATCGTATGGTAAGTTCGTTTCCCTGGTTCCAGGCTATTTTCATGTTCGGGATCTAAAGAAAAATTATTGCCTCGATTCTGCATACCAATTCCTGTATTGGGAACAACAATACCAGAACCAAAACCCATATAATTGGATTGGATAAAAGAGACCATATTTCCTTCAGCATCTGCTGTTGCCAAATAGACAGTGCCACCTTTTTGTGGTTCCCCTGGTTGAGGCGTTAACGCTTCTTCGCTTATGAATGAACGACGTTCCGCTGCATACTTATCTGATAAAAGTGTTTCAACAGGAACACTCATATGGGTTTTGTCGGTGATATACGTTTGTCCATCGATAAAGGCTAATTTTAATGCTTCAATTTGTTTATGGAACGTGTCAATGCTTTCTTTTACATGAAAATCGAAACCTTTAAGGATATTTAATGCTTCTAGGGCAACAAGCCCTTGACCAGCAGGAGGAATCTCCCATACATCGTATCCTCGATAAGAAACAGAGATCGGGTCTACCCATTCCGGTTGATATACTTCTAGATCAGATTTGCGTAAGAAACCGTTATGCTTTTGAAAAAAAGCATCAATTTCATCTGCTAATTCTCCTCTATAAAAAGCCTCAGCCTTTGTTTCCGCAATTAAACGTAACGTACGTGCGTGTCCTTTAGAACGCCAAATCTCACCTACTTCTGGCGCTTTCCCATTCGGTGCAAATGTCTCAAACCAATGTGCAAATTCAGGTCCACTTAATTTTTCTTTAAAGGAAGCGACACCTCGTTTCCAAAAATGGGCTAAGGTAGGGGAAATGGGGTAGCCGTTTTCAGCATAGTGAATGGCGGGTTCTAAAACGTCGTAAAACGGCAATTTCCCGAAACGTTCTGATAACTTCGCCCATGCACTTGGAGCACCGGGAACAGTAACAGGGATCATTCCATATGTAGGCATTTCATCTTTGTAGCCTGCTTTGGCAACTGCTTCTCTTGAAAGTTTCTGTGGTGCGGGTCCGCTAGCATCGAGACCGTATAATGTATCTTTTACCCAAACAAGAGCAAAGGCATCTGCGCCAATCCCGTTAGAAGTAGGTTCTACGACGGTTAAACAAGCAGCTGTAGCAATGGCTGCATCAATCGCATTACCTCCTTTTTTAAGGATATCTCTTCCAGCCTGTGCAGCTAATGGTTGAGAGGTGGCGACCATACCATTTTGTCCATAGACGACATTACGGGTGGAAGCGTAAGGATAAGATTGTGAATCAAAACGAACGTTCATGCAAAAACCTCCTGATGAAATGATCTACTCTTTCATCATAAAGTGAAGTGGTAGTTTCGTAAAGAAGAAGACGTTAGAAGATTCTCCAAAATGATGTTACTACATTTGTAATAAGTATTAGTAATAAGGGCATCTTAGTAAAAGTTGGTTTCTGTCGAAAAAAGAAGATTGTAGTTGACTAATTTGTATATACAGGTTATGATCAAATCGTCATCACATATTTGTATATACAAGTTTAAAGTGAAGAACGAAACGGCGTTTTGAAAACGCTGACAAAGGAGGAGAAAAAATGGCGGTAAACTATAAAAAATCTGCTCAGCAGATTTTAGAAGCCATTGGCGGCGAAGAAAACATTTCGTCTGCTACTCATTGTGTAACACGTCTGCGATTGGTATTGCATGACGAAGATCAAGTTGATACAAAAAAATTGGAATCGCTTGATTTAGTAAAAGGAACCTTTTCAGCTAACGGTCAGTTCCAAATAATATTAGGAAATGGCGTTGTCGATAAAGTGTATAAAGAAATGATGGCCCTTACAGGTCGTGAAGAACAAAGCAAAGACGATGTAAAGGAAGAAGCAGCGAAAAAAGGAAACCCGTTGCAGCGGGCAATTAAAGTCCTCGCAGACGTCTTTATACCAATCTTGCCAGCAATTGTAACAGCTGGTTTGTTAATGGGTCTAAACAATGTTTTAACAGGAGCAGACATTTTTTATAATGATGCTTCAATAATTGACGTACATCCTCAATGGGCTGATTTTGCAGACATTATTAATGTGATTGCTAGTACCGCCTTTACTTTTCTCCCAGCCTTAATTGGTTGGTCGGCAGTGAAACGTTTTGGTGGTAGTCCACTACTCGGAATTGTCCTAGGATTGATTCTTGTTAATCCAGCACTACTAAGTGCATGGGATTATGGGAATGCGCGGGAAGCAGGAGAGATACCTGTATGGAATTTATTTGGATTAGAGATTCAACAATTAGGTTATCAAGGTCAAGTGTTGCCAGTTTTTGTTGCCTCCATTATATTAGCGAAAATTGAAGTTTTTTTGCGTAAGCGAATCCCAGATGCTTTCCACTTGCTTACTGTTGCGCCAATTGCATTGCTCGTAACAAGTTTTGTCACGTTTATCGCCGTCGGTCCGCTAACGTTTGCCATTGGTAACGGCATAGCAGACGGTTTTATCTGGTTGTTTGCTGCAGTGCCAGCAATTGCAGGTTTTTTATACGGCATTATTTATGGACCGCTTGTTATTACAGGCATGCACCATACGTTCTTAGCAGTTGACCTTCAATTAACAAGTGGGGATACTGGTGGAACGTTCTTATGGCCAATTCTCGCTTTATCAAATATTGCACAAGGTTCCGCTGCCTTTGCAATGTACTTTATCTTGAAAAATAAAAATCTAAAAGGGCTTGCAAGTACATCAGGACTTTCAGCTTGGTTAGGGATTACGGAACCTGCTCTGTTTGGAGTGAACTTACGTTTTCGTTTTCCATTCTTCGCAGCGATCATTAGTTCAGGCCTTGCAGGTATGTTTATATCCATGCAGCACGTTCTTGCCCATACAGTTGGGGTAGGTGGTGTTCCTGGGATCTTTGTTATCCAGCCTGGAAGTTGGGGCGCATTTGCTATCGGAATGGCAATCGTAATAGCTCTTCCATTCTTGATAACACTTCTGTATGGAAAGATTCGTAATCCTAAAAGTTTAAGTGAATAATAAAGAAGGAGGGCTGCCGATGCAGTCCTTTTTTTGAACTTGTATATACAAGTGTGTTAAACTAATAATTATTAGAGATAGAGAAGGGATGAAGACAAATGGAATGGTGGAGAAAAAGTACAGTTTATCAAATATATCCAAAGAGCTTTAATGATACAACTGGGAACGGCGTTGGTGATTTACAAGGCATTATTGAAAAGCTTGATTATTTAAAAAAGCTGGGGATAGATGTTATTTGGCTGACACCTGTTTATGCATCACCACAAAATGACAATGGATACGATATCTCCGATTACTTTGCAATTCATGAAGAGTATGGGGCGATGGAGGATTTTGATCGTTTGCTTGCGGAAACACATAAACGTGGTATGAAATTAATTATGGACTTAGTTGTAAACCATACATCAACAGAGCATGCTTGGTTCCAAAATGCAAAACTTAGTCAAGATGCAAAGTATCGCGATTTTTATATATGGAAAGAAAGCAGTGAAGGTGACGTGCCAACGAACTGGCAATCAAAGTTTGGCGGTTCTGCGTGGGAATGGAATGAGGCAACAAACGATTATTATTTGCATTTGTTTGATGTGACTCAAGGGGATTTAAACTGGGAAAATGAAGAGTTGCGCAAAGCCGTTTATGATATGATGCATTTTTGGTTTGAAAAAGGGATCGATGGCTTCCGATTAGACGTCGTGAATTTGATCTCTAAAGATCAACGTTTTCCAAATGACGATGGCAGCATAGCACCTGGAGATGGTAGGAAGTTTTATACAGATGGACCGAGAGTTCATGAATTCCTTCATGAAATGAATCAACAAGTTCTATCAAAATACGACAGTATGACGGTCGGTGAGATGTCTTCAACAACGATTGAGGATTGCATTAAATACACAAATCCAGAACGCCAAGAGTTGTCAATGACGTTTAATTTTCATCATTTAAAAGTCGATTACCCAAATGGAGAAAAATGGACGGTTGCTGATTTTGACTTTACTCAATTAAAAGAGATTTTATCTAAGTGGCAAGTGCGCATGAATGAAGGTGGAGGCTGGAATGCACTATTCTGGTGCAACCATGACCAACCACGAGTTGTAAGTAGATATGGTGATGACGGTAAGTACCACGAGAAATCAGCAAAGATGCTTGCTGCTACCATTCACCTGATGCAAGGTACTCCTTATGTATATCAAGGGGAAGAATTTGGGATGACAAATCCAGGCTTTGACGAAATCGGACAGTATCGTGATGTTGAATCATTAAACATTTACGATAAATTAAAAAGTGAAGGCGTGAGTGAAGATGAAATCATGGCGATCTTAAAACAAAAATCTCGTGACAATTCTCGTACTCCCGTGCAGTGGAATGGAAGTGAGCAAGCTGGTTTTACAACGGGAACTCCGTGGATAGAAGTAGCTAAAAACTATTCAACGATTAACGCAGAAATCGCTGTTCAGGACCCAGAATCTATTTTTTATTTCTATCAAAAATTGATTTCATTGCGTAAAGAGTACGATATCATTACAACGGGAGATTATACGCTTTTATCACCAGATGATCAAAACGTATTTGCTTATTTACGTGACAACGGGAAAGAACAATTGCTTGTGGTTTCGAATTTTTATGGAAAAAATACGGAATTCATTTGTCCTGATTCTGTGGTATCGTTAGAAACGACGCAGCTAATAGGGAACTATGAGCAAAAGCGACCACTTGAGAAAAAGATCTCGCTTGCGCCATATGAGACCGTAGCATTTCATTTAATAAAGTAGGTCGATACAGTGAAAAGTAAGTTTCAATTAATTTATCAACAACTAGTAAAAGCAATGGCGGATGGAAGATATGTGCCGGGAGATACACTGCCATCTGAAAACGAATTAACGGAAACGTTTGGTGCCTCAAGAGAAACCATTCGAAAAGCATTAAAGATGCTGTCTGAACATGGATATATCCAAAAAATACAAGGGAAAGGGTCAGTCGTGCTTGATGTTGCACGACTTGACTTTCCTGTATCTGGTGTCACTAGTTTTCAGGAGTTAAACGATAAGCTAGGCATAGAAGCGCAAACAGATGTGATTTCTTTTGCGGAAGACTTTGCGGATGCAGACATGGCGGACAAATTGGAAACGGATGAGGGCTCACGTGTATATAAAGTTGCTCGTGTTCGAACAATTGATGGTGAACGAATTATTTTAGACAAGGATCTTTTTCTAGCGGATGCTGTGCCTCACTTAACAGCTGAAATTAGTAAGGGCAGTATTTATCATTATGTAGAAGAAGAGTTAAAGCTTGTCATTAGCTTTGCCAAAAAAGAAATTGTTGTGGAACAAGCAACTGCCGAAGATGTTGTATGTTTAGATGTGAAAACAGGAAGTCAAATCGTTGTAGTACGAAGCCATACGTATCTTGAGGACGCAACGTTATTTCAATTTACAGAGTCTCGACATCGCCCCGACCGTTTTCGCTTTGTTGAGTTTGCAAGAAGAAATAAACTGTAAGCAAATTAGTTTAATGGACTGTGGTTTTCACGTATACTGAAAGAAATAAGTTAAGCCAAGGAGTGAGTGTTCGTGTCCGTTTACGATTACACCGTTAAAACAAGCAAAGGTGAAGACTTTTCTTTATCAGAATACACGGGTGATGTGTTGCTAATTGTGAACACAGCTACTAAATGTGGCTTTGCATCTCAATTCGATGGGCTTGAACAATTGCATCAATCGTTTAATGAGGATGGCCTTAGAGTACTAGGGTTTCCAAGCAATCAATTTATGAGTCAAGAACCAACATCTGATGATGAGATGGAGAATGTTTGCAAGGTTAATTTTGGCGTGACTTTCCCTTTATTTGCAAAAACGAATGTAAAAGGCAAAGAGGCAAACTCGTTGTTTAAGCATTTAAAAAGTGAGAAAAAAGGCACGATAGGCGAAGAAATTAAATGGAATTTCACTAAATTTCTCGTCAATCGTAAAGGCGAAGTGGTCGGACGGTACGCACCACAAACAAAGCCTAAGCAAATTGAAGAAGATATAAAAAAAGAGTTGGAAAAACAGGCTTAGTTAAAAACTGTGTAGCGTCGGGCTGCGCGGTTTTTTTTAGGAGGAAGTCCATATGGTATCAACTATGGAAGAAGTTGCCATCGAATATTTGACTCAATATTATACAGAAAATGAGTTACCTGAATTAGATCGTCGAGTTAACGAAGTGAGAAAGATGATTAAGCAAACAGGTACATATGTTCACACGCGCGGAGAACTTGCATATGGAGCAAAATTAGCATGGCGTAATAGCAACCGCTGTATCGGTCGCCTGTTTTGGGAACGGCTCAATATTCTTGATGAGAGAAGTTTAAATACAGAACAAGGAGTTGCCCAAGCCCTCTTTAGGCATATCGAGTATGCGACTAACAAGGGCAAGGTTATTCCAACAATTACTGTATTTAAACAGGGATCACGTATTCGTATATGGAACCATCAACTTATCCGTTATGCTGGCTATCAACATGGGGAATATGTGGTAGGAGACCCTGCTTCCATCGAGCTTACACAGATTTGTGAACAGCTTGGATGGCAAGGGGCAGGCACCGATTTTGATCTTCTGCCTCTTGTGATTTCTATTGATGGGAAAGAACCAATTTGGTTTAAAATTCCAGATGATTTAATGATGGAAGTAGAATTAAGACACCCAAAATATGCTGCATTTGAACTACTCCAGTTAAAATGGTACGCAGTTCCCATTATATCTGATATGCGGATGGAAATTGGGGGACTTACTTATTATAGCGCGCCATTCAATGGCTGGTATATGGGTACGGAAATAGGCGCTCGTAATCTAGCGGATGAGTATCGTTATAATCGCTTAGAACAAGTCGCAGATGTGCTTGGAATTGAAACAAAAAAAGAGTCTTTCTTATGGCGTGATGAGGCACTCGTAGAATTAAACAAAGCTGTGCTTCATTCTTTTCAGTCTGCTAATGTCAGCATTGTTGATCATCATACGGCAGCAAAACAGTTTCAACAGTTTATAAAAGCAGAAGAGAAGCAAGGTCGAAAAACGACAGGAGATTGGACGTGGCTTATTCCACCTATGTCTCCTGCTCAAACGCGAATATTCCATCAAAGTTTTGAAAATGAGTGGCAATCGCCAAACTTCTACTATGAGAAAGCACCTTATGAAGTAGATTAATGTGCTATACTGCAAAGATACAAAAAGGGATTAAAGGAAGATGTGCATGAGTGTATTACGAGTAGAGGACTTAACAAAGTCTTTTGGAGAAAAGATCTTGTTTCAATCAATTGAATTTTCCTTAACGAAAGGAGATCGAATTGGATTATTAGGTGTGAATGGAACTGGTAAATCAACGTTATTAAAAGTAATTGCAGGTATTGAAGGAAAAGAAGAAGGCACCCTTTTCCATGCCAATGATTTTTCATTTGAGTATTTGCCACAGCAACCCGATTTGCCAGATGATGAAACGGTAATTGGATACATTTATAAAGGTGATTCAGAAGTCATGAAGGCGGTGGCCAATTATGAAAGAGGGCTTGCTGCTCTTGAAGAGGATCCAGCAAATGAACAGTTACAAACTGGATTAATTAAGCTTCAAGCTGAAATGGATAAAGTTGATGCTTGGGAAGCTGGAACACAAGCAAAAACGATCTTAACTAAACTAGGTATTACTCAATTGTCAGCTCAGCTTGGTACATTATCTGGTGGTCAGAAAAAGCGTGTTGCGATTGCAAGAGCTTTGATTCAACCTGTTGATTTACTTTTGTTAGATGAGCCCACAAACCATTTAGACCATGCGACGGTTGAATGGTTAGAAGGTTATTTAAAACAGTACCGTGGTGCCCTTATTGTCATCACCCATGACCGCTACTTTTTGAACCGAGTGGCTAACACGATATTTGAGTTATCAGAGGGGAATTTGTATCGGTATACGGGGAACTTTGAAACCTATTTAGAGGCAAAAGCGGAACGGGAAGCACAAGCAGAGCAAGCGGAAGACAAAAGGCGAAATTTGCTACGCCGTGAACTTGCTTGGTTAAGGAGAGGTGCGAAAGCACGGACAACAAAGCAAAAAGCCCGTATTCAACGAGTCGAAGCTCTTGATGCTCAAGAGGGACCTAAATCGCGCGCGCAATTAGATGTAGCAATTGGTTCACATCGACTTGGAAAACAAGTAATCGAACTTGAAAATGTAAGGAAAACGTTTAAAAACAATACGTTGTTTCATGATTTGTCTTACCTTATTACAAAAGATGAGCGACTTGGTATTATTGGTGAGAATGGTAGTGGGAAAACAACGTTATTGAATTTAATGGCGGGTCGAATTTCTCCAGATGCAGGAGAAGTCCATGTTGGTGAAACCGTTCGAATTGGGTATTATACGCAAGAGGATGCAGAGCTTAATGGGGACTTACGTGTCGTTGATTACATTAAAGAAATCGCCGAAGTCGTCTATACAGCAAAAGGGGATCAAATTACAGCAGAGCAAATGTTGGAGCGATTCATGTTCCCGCGTTCTCAGCAATGGACGTACATTAGACGCTTGTCAGGTGGTGAGAAGCGTAGACTGTATTTGCTAAGGATATTAATGAGTGAACCGAATGTGCTCTTTCTAGATGAACCAACAAATGATCTTGATGTTGAAACATTAGCGATCTTGGAAGATTATTTGGATACATTTCCTGGTGTTGTTGTAACTGTTTCTCACGATCGTTATTTTCTTGATCGTGTCGTTGATAAAATGCTCATCTTCACAGATGGAAAAGTGGAGCGTTACCAAGGGGATTACACGTACTACTTAGAAGAAAAGCAGCAAAAAGTGGAGCCTGTAAAGCAGGATAAATCGTTTGTCGTACCGGAACGGAAAAAAGAGAACAGGAAACTTTCGTATAACGAACAACGTGAATGGGATCAGATTGATGATCAAATAGAAAAAATGGAAGAAAAACAACAACAGCTTGAAGAGCAAATTACACAAGCCGGTAGTGATTACGGAAAAATTGCTGATTTAATGAAAGAAAAAGAAGCCCTTGATGCAATGCTTGAAGAAACACTTGAGCGGTGGACAGAATTAGCTGAAAAGGTGGAAGCACTAAACGAATAATTGAGTGACCGCAGCTTGTGCTGCGGTCATTTGTTTTTGTAAAATAACATGTATGCTGTTTGATAGATCGTGTACGATAATCATTATACGATTCGTGCATGAATGAGATAAAACAAAATAGTGGAAGAAAATGCAAGACTATTATTGGATGAAAATGATTGATAATGATCGTTTTTGATTGTATACTAACTATATAAAGAGAGCAGAGGTGTGTTTCCCGTGTTGACATTGGAGAGACAGGAGAAAATACTTGAGCTTCTTCACACCCATGAAGTGGTTAAAATACAAGATATTATTGTAGGAACAGGTGCTTCAGAATCAACGATTCGCCGTGATCTAACGGAACTTGAACAAGAAAAGAAATTAAAGCGTATTCATGGCGGTGCAACGTTGTTGCAAAAAAAACGTGATGAACCAACAATGGAACAAAAAACGTTCAAAAACCGTCAGGAAAAAATAAAAATAGCTAAAAAAGCAGCTGAACTGGTTGAAGAAGGAGATTGTCTGTTTTTGGATGCTGGTAGTACTACAATTGAAATGATTCCGTTTCTAAAAGGAAAAAATATCGTTGTTGTCACAAATGGATTAATGAATATTACTGCCTTGCTTGATGCAGAAATTGAAACCCATGTGCTTGGGGGGCATGTTAAGAAGGGGACACATGCATTTGTTGGTAGAAGTGCACTTGAAACGATTGAATCGTTTCGCTTTGATTGTGTATTTATGGGAACAAATGGTGTAACAGCCAATGATGGATGTACAACACCAGACCCAGAAGAAGCTTTTATTAAAGCACAAGCAATTAAGCTGGCAAGGAATGCGTTTGTCTTAGCAGATCATACGAAATTTGGTGATATTGCCTTCTCTAAGTTTACAGATGTGAATAAAGTGACGCTTGTTACGAGCTCTTATGTCAAACAAGAAAACGCACGCCTCTTTGAACAATTAACAGCTAGAACGACAATTGAGGTGGTAGAACTATGATTTACACGGTCACTCTAAATCCAGCGATGGACTACTTTGTTTCTCTAGATGCTTTAGCGCTAGGGGGAGTGAATCGAACGAAAGCAGATCACAAAGCGCCAGGTGGAAAAGGCATTAACGTCTCACGAGTATTAAAACGTATGGGCCACAATAGTACGGCGCTTGGTTTTATCGGTGGCTTTACTGGTGAATACATTAAAGCGGCTGTAAAGGATGAGCATATCGGAGCTTCCTTTATTCAAGTTGATGGAGACACGCGTATCAACGTTAAAATTAAAGCACAGGAAGAGTCAGAACTAAATGGTGTTTCTCCCCATATTTCAGCAGAGAATCTAGAAAAATTACAAGCTCAATTTGCAAACCTTGGAGAAGGTGACGCGATTGTTTTGGCTGGGAGTGTTCCACCGGCAATAAAAGCAGATGTGTACGCAACATGGACGAGGCAATTAAAAAAACAAGGTGTGAAGGTTTATGTTGATACAAGTGGAGCTGCATTAACTAATGTGATTCACGCCGAGCCCACGTTTATTAAACCTAATCATCATGAGTTAAGTGAGCTGGCCGGGGCAGAAATATCTTCAGTAAAAGAAGCGGCCCCCCATGTAAAAGCTCTAATCGATCAAGGTATTGAGTGTGTACTCGTTACATTTGCCGGTGATGGTGCTCTGCTTGCAACAGCGGAGACGATGCTTTTTGCAAACACACCAAAAGGAATAGTGAAAAATTCAGTTGGTGCAGGTGATTCAACGGTCGCTGGTTTTGTATGTGCAATAGAAGAAGGTAAAACGCTTGTTGATGCATTTCGTTTTGCAGTTGCTTCAGGAAGTGCAACCGCATTTTCTACTGGTTTTGCTGAACGAGAAACGATCGAAGCATTGATGGAAGAAGTACAAGTAACGTCATTTCATTGATCTATATTTTATAAACGGAAAGGGGTAGGTAGGGATGAAAATTTCTGATTTACTCAAACAAGATACGATGATTCTTGATTTGCAATCGTCATCGAAAGCAGAAGTCATTGAAGAGTTGGTTTCTAAATTAGACGAAGCCGGACGTCTCAATAATAAAGAAGATTACATGAAGGCGATTTGGGCTCGTGAAGAACAGAGCACAACTGGTCTCGGAGAAGGAATTGCGATTCCTCATGCCAAAACAGCGGCTGTAAAAACACCTGCAATTGCTTTTGGTCGTTCGAAAGAAGGAATTGATTATGAGGCACTTGATGGGCAACCAAGTCACTTATTTTTTATGATTGCTGCTTCGGAAGGAGCAAATAACGAACATTTAGCAACGTTATCAAAGTTGTCAACGTTCTTAATGGATGACTCTTTTAGGAAGAACTTATTAAGTGCTACGTCATTAAATGATGTTATTTCAACGATTGATACCAAAGAAGCTGAAGAAGAGCAGGCAGAAGAAGAGGAAGCGAACGAAACCACTTCTGCAGATGCGGATATATTCATTCTTGGTGTAACGGGTTGTCCAACTGGTATTGCCCACACTTATATGGCTGCGGATGCCCTTAAAAAGGAAGCGCAGGAACGTGGGTACAAAATTAAAATAGAAACAAATGGGTCTGGTGGGGTGAAAAGTAAATTAACCCAAGAAGACATTGATCGGGCAAACGGGATTATTGTGGCAGCCGATACGAAAGTGGAAATGGATCGTTTTGATGGTAAAAAAATTGTCATTGCACCTGTAGCTGATGGTGTTCGTAAACCTGGGAAGTTAATTGATCGTGCTCTCACTGGTGAAGAACCAGTCTACCATGGCGATGGCAATAAAAGTGGAGCTGAAGAAAATACAGGCAGCAAACAGTCATTTGGAAACAGCATCTACAAACATTTAATGAACGGTGTTTCAAATATGTTACCGTTTGTTATTGGTGGCGGAATTTTACTAGCTATTAGCTTCTTATTTGAGTCGGACTGGTTTCTTGGTGAAGACAATGTCATTACAGATATTTTAGGTACAATTGGTGGAGACAATGCCTTCGCGCTGTTTATTCCAGTGCTAGCGGCGTTTATTGCAATGAGTATCGCCGATCGTCCTGGTTTTGCACCTGGTTTGATAGCTGGTTATATGGCTTTTAACAATGATGCAGGGTTTTTAGGTGGATTAATTGCCGGTTTCCTTGCAGGGTATATAGCGTTACTTGTCAAAAAGCTTTTATCAGGAATGCCTCAGGCACTCGAAGGGTTGCGGACCATTTTATTTACCCCTGTGTTAAACATCTTATTTACTGGTGTGATTATGTTCTTCTTAGTTGCTCCCCTTGCATCGGTAAATTTGGGTTTACAAAATTGGCTTGGAGATTTAGGTACAGGCAACATGGTTATTCTAGGGATTGTCCTTGGTGTGATGATGGCAATTGATATGGGGGGACCGATTAATAAAGCCGCCTATACATTTGGGATTGCGATGCTTGATGCTGGAAACTTAGGGCCACAAGCAGCTGTCATGGCAGCTGGGATGGTGCCTCCGCTTGGGATTGCAATTGCTACAACGTTTTGGAAGCATAAGTTTACAAAACAACAACGTGAGTCAGGGCGCACAAACTATGTTCTTGGTGCTTCTTTTATTACTGAAGGGGCGATTCCTTTTGCCGCTGCAGATCCAATTCGGGTAATTTCTGCAAGTGTTGTTGGTGCAGGTATTGCTGGTGGGCTTACTGGTCTGTTCCAAATTGCATTACCAGCTCCTCATGGTGGGGTTTTTACAATGTTCTTAGTGAACGAAAGCACATTCTCGTATATCGGATTGTATGCACTTGCTATCGTCATTGGTGCAGTTGTTACAGGTGTTTTATACGGACTAATAAAAAAACCAATTCAAAAGTAAATGGAAACACTCACCTAGTTGGCCTAGGTGAGTGTTTTTGTTAAAGTCTGTCTAGAAGGTAAAGCAATCCAATTAGCTGTAGAGACAAAACCGTTGAAAAATGCACAGCCTATTGAAAGCATATCCGTAGTTTTACATAGAAGTTGTTTTAATTATGTATGGAAGCGGGAAGGGAATAGAAAAGGGGGGAGTCAATTGAACAAACAAAGGAAACAACTCTTTTTTTCTGAAGGGATCCACTCTCCTTTTCCCAAAGAAAGTATTCTCATCTATGAACCTTTTTGGCAATTAGGTATTGTTTGTAATAAAGAAGACCAGATGAAACGATTAGAAAGCTTACTTGGAGTTGAGAGTTCTAGGGAAGAAAGAAATTTCGTCCAAAAGCGTTTAATTTCGCAAAAGCAAGCTGTAAAAGATGCACTTGATAAAGGGGAAGTGGTTGCATGGGTTGGACCATCTGCCGCTGAAGAGCTTGCATTTATGGAACTCGCTCAAACGCTGCCATCAACGGAAAACCTTGTTCTACGAATCATCTCTGGTCCTTTGCAACTACGTGAACGAGCTCCTGAATTAGTAAAGCAACTAACAGAATATGCACCATTTACGAAGAAAGAATGGAGTGCGTTTCTCCCTGTTTTTAGTGAGATGGAGACAGAGAAGTTAGCGGAGCGTATAGAACCATTTGTGTATAAAATGAGGTCAGAAAACTATTTTGATGCAGAATTACTAGTACGTTTATCAAAAAATGGAAAGCCAATGCGACCGGCTAAACTACTAGGAGAGATGTATGCAAAACGTCCAGATTTTCCCGTTCCTTTTTTCAGAAAACGGATTAAGTTTCTCATTGAAACAGGTATTATAGAGAGAGTTGGAAACGAGATTTCTGTTCATTCTAAGGTTCAACCGTCTGGAGACCATGATAGAGAATAAAATTGAAAGGGTCGCTGTTGTATGAAGATGCTATCCTTTTCTTATCAGCGTAGAAATCAAATGAAGGCGATGTTTAGTCGTTTTCCAGAGTCTGTTGTTACATTCCAAATGATCCGTTCTTACTACTTTGTGTACACGATTCGGTGGTCAGAGAATGATCCAATTGTGGTGAAGGAAGATCTTATTGAAATGGAGTGGTTATTAAACAAGGAGCTAGGTTTAGAAAATGAGTATTTAAATCGAAAACGCGTCAGCTTTTAGTGAAAGCTGACGCGTTTTGGCTTAGACAGAAGCTTTTTGAAGTTTGTCAATAAAAGTTAAGGAACGGCCGGTACCGATTGCGACGGATTCGAGAGGATTAGCAGCAATATGAACTGGGACAAAAATCTCGTCAGCGATCCAATCTTGTAATCCGTTTAACAATGCACCACCGCCAGTTAATAATACTCCGCGGTCAACGATGTCGCCGCTTAATTCTGGTGGGCAGTCCTCAAGCGTTGAACGAAGTGCTTCTAGCAATTGCATAAGCAGTTCACTCATAGCCTCTTGGATCTCGTGCGAGTGTAATTCAATCGTTTTTGGTAGGCCGTTTACAAGATCTCTTCCACGAACGTCCATCGTTCTTTTTTCGTGTTGTATCGGCGCATGACCAATTTCCATCTTTATCTGTTCAGCTGTACGTTCACCGATCAAGACATTGTATGTTTTACGAACATACTGGATAATGGCTTCGTCAAATTTGTCACCACCAACACGCACGGAGTTCGAGGAGACTACACCCCCGTAAGAAATAATAGCCACTTCAGTTGTTCCGCCACCGATATCAACAACAACATTGGCTGTTGGTTCTTCTACGGGAAGGTCTGCCCCAATTGCTGCTGCAACTGGTTCTTCAATAATGTGCACATTTTTTGCACCGCAGCTCCGCACCGCGTCTAGGATAGCTCTGCGTTCAACCGATGTAGATCCTGTTGGCGCACAAACAACCACATTAGGTTTACGTAAGGCTAGCCCCATGTTTTTACTTGCTTTACGCATAATTTCTTTAAGTAAACTTGCGGTCACGTCAAAATCGGCAATAACCCCGTCACGTAGAGGTCTGACAGCAACGATGTGAGATGGCGTTTTACCGACCATATTTTTTGCATCGGTGCCAATTGCGAGAACATCTCGCGTATTTGTATTTAGAGCGACCACTGACGGTTCGTTTAAGATAATTCCTTTTTCTTTACTATAAACAAGTATGTTAGCTGTTCCTAAATCAATCCCAATTTGGGCGGTTGAAAACATATCGTCACCACTTTTCTACCATTATTCATCACTAGCAGTAAGTGTAACAAGCAAGCTAAGGAAGTAAAAGGGGAAAAGGTTGGAAATACTATGTAGAATGATGTCGGAAATTGAGGCGAATTTCCTGGTTTGTTACACAAATGTAAAGAAGCACCTGCTTTAGGTGCTTCTTAAGGTGGGGGGAGGGATTAAGTCATGCTAATTATGTGGGGGAAAACAAGTATACGAATTAGATTCCCTCTTACTCTTTTTGGTACCCCTTATTCAAATTTTAAAACCTATTTAAACTAAAAATGTTAAACTGAATAGGAGGTGATAAAGTGTGAGCGGTATTGTTTTATTTGATGGGGAGTGCAATTTATGCAATCGAGCAGTTGATTTTATCATTCGTTATGACCGTAAAAAGCATTATCAATTTGCTTCTTTACAGTCGGACTTAGGTATTCTATTAAAAAAAGAGTTCGGTTTAAGCGACGATCTTGATTCTATAGTCGTAATTGAACATAATCAGGCGTTTATAAAAAGTGACGCAGCTATGCAAATTATTCCAAAATTATCTGTTTATTGGCAACCATTACGCGTACTGAAATTCTTACCAAAGTTAGTTCGCGAACGAATGTATGAATGGATAGCACGAAACAGACTTCGCTGGTTTGGCGAAAAAGACACATGTCGTTTGCCAAAACCAGAAGAAAGGGATCGGTTTCTTTCTTAATTAGGTTGCCTGGGGGATCTTGTTTTGTTACGATTAAAAAATCTTATTAAGAAAGTAACGCGTATAGCCAGTAACAATTGTTTTCCAAAAAAATAAATCTGCTATATGAATGCAAGAATGTCCTCTTAATTGAGGCTTCTTATGTAAGTTCATTGCGTCTTTGGATTGGTTATGCAATAAAGGAGAAACATAACATCATGTCTACATCACAACAATGGTCATCAAAACTAGGTTTTTTGTATGCAACTGCAGGTAGTGCAATCGGTCTTGGAGCGATTTGGAAATTTCCTTATATCGCCGGGACGAGTGGCGGTGGCGCTTTTTTTGTGCTTTTTTTAAGCTTTACTCTTCTCATTGGGGTACCACTTTTAATTGGAGAGTACATGTTAGGTCGTAATTCAAAAGCAGATGCCATCACAACGTATCGAAAAATTGCTCCTAAATCGATTTGGCAGGCGACTGGTTGGCTCGGGGTTATTACTTGTTTTTTAATTCTTTCGTTTTATAGCGTTATTGGTGGTTGGTCGATTCTTTATTTAGGATCTTCGCTTACTGGACAATTAACTGGTCTAGACGCAGATGGATTTAGCATTCGATTTGGAGAGCTAATATCAAATCCATACTTAGCTGTTGGCGCCCAAGCATTGTTCCTCGGACTATCCGCAGGAATTGTCGCAAAAGGCGTGCAAAAAGGAATTGAGCGGGCGAGCAAATGGATGATTCCAGCATTGTTTATACTGTTAATTGTACTAGCAGCTTACTCTTTAACACTTGAAGGTGCTAGAGAAGGGCTCTCATTTTTATTTAAACCTGATTGGAGTAATGTCTCCAGCGATGTTGTGTTATTTGCTCTAGGTCAGTCTTTTTTCGCCCTTTCTCTTGGTGTCTCGGTAATGGTGACGTTAAGTTCATATGCTTCCAAAAAGCAAGATTTGCCTATGTCAGCAATGACTCTTGGAGGCATGAATATAGTAGTGTCAATACTTGCAGGAATTGTCATTTTTCCAGGTGTGTTTACGTTTAATTTAGAACCTAGTGAAGGTCCAACTTTAATTTTTGCTGCTGTACCAACAGTTTTTTCGCAAATGCCTTATGGGCAGCTTCTTGTTATTTTATTTTTTATTTTATTTTTCTTTGCAGCCTTAAGTACAGCTTTTTCGCTCTTGGAGATTATCGTTGCTGCATTTATAAAAGGTGACGTCACTAAAAGACAAAAAAGCAGTTGGATCTTTGCGTTTTTTGTCCTACTAATGGGTGTACCTTCTACACTATCATTTGGACTAATTGAAAACTGGCAGTTTTTTGGAATGCCTTTCTTTGATTTTATTGATTTTACCGTGTCTAATATTTTTATGCCAATTGGTGCATTGTTAATTAGTTTGTTTCTTTTGTTTAAAGTGCGTCGTAGTGTGTTGCTAGGAGAATTTAAACAAGGTAGTATATTTGGGCGCCGCTTATTTGCAGTTTGGTATGCAATAATGGCAATTATTGTTCCTGTTGCTATTACAGTCGTTCTCGTTGATCAATTGTTCGGGTTAAACATATTGTCCCTACTATTCACTTAATTATGTTATAATAGAAAAAAGCACGAGGGGGCATCATTGTGAATCAGACAGAGTTGCATAGCTACCTAGAGGATAAACTTGGTAAGGCAAAGACGCAGTTCGAACGAACAATTGATTGCAAACACACGGAATTTGATGATCTCTACCCATATATGACTGAGCAACCACAGTTTTTTTGGTATAAACGTTATGTAGCTTGGCAAGAATTGTTAACACTTGTGCAAGTAGCTAAAGAATCAGAATTTGATTGGATCGCGCTTTTTTCAAAAAAGCAAACCAATTATATTGAGACACGTGTACTAGATGCGAAAGTACTTGATAATTGGTATGAAGAAAAAACAGCTGATTCAACATCATGAATCGTCCACCTGCAGCCTTTGCTGCAGGTGTTTTTTTGATGCGAAGACATACATCGGACTAAACAAAGGGCAATAAAAGAAAAATTTGGCGAATGATAAGAATAAATATTTTGAAAAAGGTGGTATGTAAAGCGTTAACATGGTTTAATTGTGTGGAGACAAATTAAAGGGGGTTGACTAAATGAAAGCGACGGGAATTGTAAGAAAAGTGGACCAGTTAGGACGTATTGTTGTTCCAAAAGAATTACGGAAAACAATGGGAATTGATATTGGGACACCACTTGAAATTTATGTCGAAGATGATCGAGTGGTTGTGAAGAAGTACGAACCTTCGATGAAAACATGTATGGTGACAGGAGAGTCTTCTAATGAGCATTTTATGCTTGCCGAAGGGAATGTTGTTTTAAGTAGAAGAGCGGCAATTGACTTGTTAAAAGAGCTAGAAGCTAAAGTTGGTTAAGGTAAAGTTCGGAATTATTCCGATAGAATATAGAATCTATTGCCTGACCTATTTGTTTGGTCTAAAAGAAGCCCCACTAAGTAGAAAAGCTGCTGTGGAGCTTCTTTAGTAGCGCTTATGAAAGAGAGATAGAAGCGTATTCTTGGCTATAGATCTCTTTAATTTCCTCGCCAATATCTTCTTCTAGTTCCTCTCTGCTAGGAATTTCATCGTAGTTTTGTACAATCTGAAAGGATTGAATCGATAATAACAAATATGGATATTTTTCCGTTGGATCTAGAGCTAGTACATAAAGGTTTTTATCAACCGTACAGATGAAATCTCCTGCTCCTTCAACATTTCGTTTGCCGTCAACATGAATCTCCATATGTCCTGCTCCTCTCTTTTTTTTGCATTTTAGCCAATCTAGCAAATAAATATACCTTACATCGTTGTAAGGTAAATGTTAGGAAGATCGATAGTTCTTTTCTCTATGCTCTTGTAACATAAAGGAACAAACAACGAATATTAGAGGTGAAGAGAATGTTGAAACTCGATCATATTACGAAAGTCTATCAAGGAAAAGTTCCTTACCAAGCGTTAACAGAGGTTTCGTTTTCAGTTCATACAGGAGAATTTGTAAGTATTATGGGTCCTTCTGGGAGTGGAAAAACAACGCTATTAAATATGGTGGCAAACACCGACTCACTCACATCTGGTAAGCTTTTTATTAAAGAAATAGAACCACACTTATTAAATAAAGATGAGCTGGCTGATTTTAGAAGGACTCAATTAGGGTTTGTCTTTCAACAGTTTCATTTACTTGATACATTAACAATCGCAGAGAACATGGTCTTACCATAAACTTTGGCAAACGCATCTGTAAAAGAAATGGAACAAAAGCTAGCCACAATGTTAAACCGCTTAGATTTAAGTGAACATGCTCATAAAAGAACATACGAAATATCTGGTGGACAGGCACAACGTGCAGCAATTGGGCGTGCGCTTATTCATCAACCAAACCTTGTTCTTTGTGATGAGCCCACAGGTAATTTAGATTCTAAGGCAACAAAAGACGTCCTCAACTTATTAACGGATTTAAAGACAGAAATGGACACGACAATCTTAATGGTAACCCACGATGCTGAGGCTGCGAGCTATTGTGATCGTGTATTGTTTCTAAAAGACGGTCAAATATATAATGAGCTTTATAAATCAAACAATCGTTATGCCTTTTATGAGCAAATTTCGAATGTGCTTATAGCTATGGGGGGTGATGATAATGACGTTTCGACAATTCGCTTTTCGTAATAGTTGGCGCAATAAAGGGACGTATGCCGCTTTTCTTTTATTGCCGTACTGACAGGTATTGTGTTTTTTTTAACGGCGGGTAGTTTCTTATATTTCAGGCTATATACAGATTTGCCTACAGATAAAAAACGTTTTGATGTTTTAAGAAAACTTAGTTTAAAAGAGAAAGAATTAAAACGAATCGTCTCAATTGAAACGGGAGTCCTCTTTTTTATGCCGTTTGTAGTAGCTGGCATTCATTCTGTTTTTGCTTTTTGGGCACTGCAGTCTATGTACACTTTAAGCATTAATCGTTCAATGACAATGGTCTTAATTATCTTTACAATTGCGCAATTGCTTTATTATTGGTTAATGAAAAGGCATTATATGAACCGATTGTTAAGTATGATAGGTGAATAAGTTTTAGGTAGAGGCAGACTATGCTCCTGCTTCTTTTTTTTGTCAAAAACCTATGATGAAAAATTAAAATCAAGTATGCTAATATCATTAGCGTATGAGGTGATGATATGAGCGGTAAAATCGTTGTTGTTGAAGATGATGAGCAGTTAAGTAGAATTCTTGCCGATAAATTAACAAAGTACCAATATAAAGTTATTTGCCATAGTGGAAGCAAAGACTTATTGGAGTTAATAACAGTAGAGCAACCAGAGCTTGTCTTGCTTGATATTAATCTTCCAACGTATGATGGCTTTTATTGGTGCCGACAGATTCGGAGCCAATCGAAATGCCCCATTCTTTTTATTTCAGCGCGAGAATCGGAATTGGATCAGATTAGAGCGCTGGAAAATGGTGGTGATGATTATGTGGCTAAACCTTTTACTACAGAGGTTTTAATTGCTAAAGTTCGGAGCCATATTCGTAGAGCATATGGAGAGTATGCAAGTGGTGGTCATCAAACGATTGATTGTGGGGAGTTACGATTAAGTTATGACAAGCTTGAACTAAAATTCCGTAATCAAACGTCATTTTTATCAAAAAAAGAAGCATTGTTACTGCAGCTATTAATGAAAAAACAATCTGGGGTTGTTGATCGGCAAATGATTTTGTCAAAGCTTTGGGATGAAAGTGAATTTATTGATGAGAATACGTTAAATGTAAACATTTCGAGAGTACGAAAACAATTACAGCTTATTCAAGCGCCACACCGAGTAATAGCTGTCCGGGGCATTGGTTACCGTTTAACAGAAGGGGAGTAACAGTGATTGAAGTTGTTTATAAAAGATCAACTTATTCTAATTATTATCTATATCGTCCAAGCCCTTGTTTTCTCAAGTGTTATGCTGCTTGCCTCAAATATAACTTGGTTACTTCTTTTGTATGCCCATTTCTTAAGCTTGCTTATATTTGGCATTTATCTAATCGTACGCTATTATCAATTAAAGCCGTATTATGAGCAATTGGAAAAACAACAGATACAAGATCATGATTTTTACATAAAAGGAACGGGCCCAATTATAAAAGCACATAATCAATTGTTAAATCAGTTTTATCAAGTGCATCAAAATGAGATACAAACACTAAAAGCAAACAAACATCAACATGTGAAATTTATGACTCAATGGGTTCATCAAATGAAAACTCCCGTTGCGGTAATGGAAATGATTGCTGAAGACCAACCTGAAAAAGTTCAGTTAGAGAATGAACTTGCCCGGTTAAATAAAGGATTGCAGCTCGCTTTGCACGCGGCGAGATTTGATAAGTTTGAAGAGGACTTTCATATAAAAAAAGTATGGATATTCCCTCTCGTTCGGAAGCTTATTCAGCAGAATAAACGGTTATTTATCTTCAATGAATTGTTTCCAAAAATCGAAGTGGATGAGGATGTTATCGTACATACAGATCCAAAATGGCTTGAGTTTATGGTTGAACAATTACTAGTAAATGCGATCAAATACAGTTATAAACAAACGACTGTCGTTGTTCGATATGAGGAGAATATTCTTTCCGTAATTGATGCCGGTATAGGGATTGTTGAAGAGGATTTACCTCGAATCACTAGACCATTCTACACAGGTAACAATGGGAGAAGTCATGGGGAATCTACTGGAATGGGACTTTATTTAGTAAATGAGATTGCAAAAAAGCTTTCAATGGAACTCACGTTTCGCTCAACGCTTGGTGAAGGAACCATAGCTTCTATTCAGTTGAAAAAAGCCCAAGTATCTGGGCTTTAAGAACGCATTACTTTTCTTGTTTTTTTGATGTTGATTTATTTGTTCCATTATCAACTAATTCACTTGCAACTTCTTCATTAAATAATGATTCGGTTGGTGTCTGATTGTTTGTTAATGCTTTTTTTGATTGTTTGTTTCGTTTCAAGTTTATCCACCTCCACGCATACTATGTCCGCAACATCCTAACGATATACAATAAGAATGAAGGGGAATTGATTAATGGCAAAACAAAAGTACTATGTAGTCTGGCAAGGTCGAAAAACAGGGATATTCCGCTCATGGGCGGAATGCGAAGCTCAAGTAAAAGGGTTTACAGGAGCAAGATTTAAATCTTATTTAACTTTACCTGAGGCAGAAGCAGCATTTAGCGGCCAACCTGCACCAAAAAAAGGTCGGGCTACGGCACGAACAACAAAAGCAAAAACAGTCACGCCGCCAGATCCTGTTATTTGGGAAAGCATTAGTGTGGATGTCGGAAGTCATGGCAACCCTGGAAAAGTGGAATATAAAGGTGTTGACACAAGGACTGGCGAAGTATTGTTTGAAAAACCACCTATTACGATGGGGACAAATAATATGGGCGAGTTTTTAGCTATTGTTCATGGACTTGCTTATGTGAAAAACCAGGGTTCCAGTAAACCAATTTATTCAGATTCACGAACTGCAATCGGTTGGGTGAAAAAGAAGAAAGCCAATTCAACGTTAACACGTACATCTGAAACAGAAGAAATATGGACACTTGTGGATCGAGCGGAGCAGTGGCTGAAAGAAAACCCCAATCATAATCCAGTTTATAAATGGGACACAAAGGCTTATGGAGAAATAAAAGCAGATTACGGTAGAAAAAGCTAACCAGTAGATTGAAAATTGAACGCAACGGGTAGAAACGTATTAGTGGGACTTGATGAAAGGAAGTGCTCTCAATGTATGAGACGTTAAAAAGCGTTCAACAGGAATATGTATTTTCTGGAGCGACAAAATCATCTTCATTTAGAAAACAACAATTAACTAAATTAAGAGAAATGTTAACACAGCATGAAGATGATTTGTTAAAAGCAGTAAATAAAGACTTAAATAAACAAAAGACAGAAGCTTTTATGACTGAGCTTGGAAATGTTTATCAAGAAATTAGCCACGCAATTGACTCTCTTGATGAGTGGATGGAACCTATTAAAGTTAAAACACCAGTAAGTCACACTGGTTCAAAGAGTTATATTTTGTCCGAACCATATGGAAGTGTATTAATTATTGCACCGTGGAACTATCCCATCCAACTTACTTTCTCACCTCTAGTTGGTGCGCTAGCCGCTGGGAATTGTGCGGTTATTAAACCATCCGAATTAACGCCGCACACGTCGAGTGCGATCGCAGCCGCTGTTCGAGCGACCTTCCCACAAGAACTGGTTACCGTGGTTGAAGGTGATGCCAAAACGGCAGAGGCGTTGCTCGATCAACCGTTTGATTATATTTTTTTCACAGGCAGTGTTGCTGTTGGAAAAATTGTAATGCGGAAAGCAGCAGAACACTTAACGCCTCATACGTTAGAACTAGGCGGAAAAAGCCCAGCAATTGTTACGGAAGACGCGAAGCTTGATCTGGCAGCAAAGCGGATTGCTTGGGGGAAATTTACGAATGCAGGGCAGACATGCATTGCACCTGATTATGTATTGGTGGACGAGAATGTGTACAAAAAGTTTATGAAAAAACTACAAGACCATGCGTACTCGATGTTTTCAGATCGGACAAAAAATGGAACCTATACGCAAATCGTTAACGAAAAACATTATGACAGACTGTATCAGTACTTAGGCAATGGATCTGTTGCTCTTGGAGGACAGTATTCAAGAGAAGATCGACTGATTTCTCCAACGATTTTAACGGATGTGGAATGGGACGCTCCAATTATGCAAGAGGAGATTTTTGGACCTATTCTACCTATTTTTACTTATAAAACATCAGCAGAAGCATTGATGCGTGTACGTTCCCTCCCAAATCCACTTGCACTGTATGTGTTCTCTGAAAAAGAACAGACGCAACAATTGTTTACAGAGCAGCTGTCGTTTGGAGGAGGTTGTATTAATGACACAATAATGCATGTGGCTAATCCGTATTTGCCTTTTGGAGGAAAAGGACCAAGCGGGATTGGTGCTTATCATGGATATGAAAGTTTCCGTACATTTTCTCATCAAAAGGGCATGTTAAAACAAACAACAAAATTTGATATGCCACTTCGTTATAAACAAGGGAAGCTAGCAAATAAAATGATACGGAATGTATTTAAATAGGAGTGTAGATGATGGAACATGCCTACGATGTAGTTGGAATTGGAATTGGTCCGTTTAATTTAGGGCTAGCTGCACTAATAAGTGAGCGTACTGATTTAAAAGCAGCCTTCTTTGATGAAAATAATGTATTTCAATGGCATCCGGGTATGCTATTAGATGGGACCGATTTACAGGTCCCTTTTTTAGCGGATCTTGTTACGTTAGCCAACCCAATGAGTCGCTATAGTTTCTTAAACTATGCACATACACATAACCGTTTAATGTCTTTTTTTATGTTTAATCGCTTTGATGTTCCAAGAATGGAATACAATGCTTATTGTCAATGGGTTTCACAAGAGCTAGATAATTGCCATTTTGGTAATCGCGTGGAAAACGTAACGTATGATCGGTTGAATGAGAGATATATTCTTAAAATAAGATCGTTGGACGAAAAAAAAGAAATGTATGCGAAGCATTTAATTGTAGGAACTGGGAGTTCTCCATTAGTTCCTGGAGATTTAGCTAATACTCTAAATGAAGATATTATCCATTCAAGCGATTATAAAGGCTATGAAAAAGAGTTGAAAGAAGCCCGTTCCATTACAGTTGTTGGTTCTGGTCAAAGTGCAGCAGAGATTTTTTATAAGCTGCTTGAAAGTCAATTGGAACATAAATATGAACTTAGCTGGTTTACAAGATCAGCCGGTTTTTTCCAGCTCGAGTATTCAAAGATCGGTCAGGAGCTCTTTTCACCAGATTATGTTGACTATTTTCATCGCTTACCTTATGAGACACGCAAAGAGGCGTTGCCGTTACTTGGGAATTTAAGAAATGGTGTGCAACAAAAAACGCTCCATAAAATTTTTGATATGCTTTATCATCGCAGTATTCAAACAAACAGATCACCTGCTCTTATAAGGGCGAATATGGAAGTGAAACAAATTGAAAAAGTAGAAGCAAGGGAATATGTAATAAAAGGGAAACAATGGCAAGAAAAAAAGGCATTTGCTCATAAGACGGAAAAAGTAATACTAGCAACAGGTTATAAACCGCAAATCCCTGACTGGCTTCAAGCAATGACTGCTGAACTTGTAATGGAGTCGGAAAAAGAGTTTGCTGTGACTAGAAATGCAGAATTGGTTTTTAAAGAAAAACGGAACAATCGTATATTCACGTTAACGAATTTAGAGCATAGCTTAGGGACAAGTGCAACCAACCTTGGTTTATCGGTCGAACGCAATGCCCGCATTGTTAATGAACTTATGGCTAAAGAAGTTTATCAAACGAGTCCTGGACATGTGTTTCAACAGTTTTCTATAGAAAAAGACTGAGGTGAGCCTCGGTCTTTTTTTAATGAAATTACCAAGCGATAGTAGATTTATGTATATTGAAATATGTAATAATAATTCTAAGAAAAGAATCTTTCCTTTTCACTAATAGGTTTAATCTAGTATAAAGAGGGGAATAGAAACAGTTATACGGTACTTTTATAGGGGGGAGTTACATATGACAAGATTAACTGACAATCAAGGACATCCAATTTATGATAACCAAAACTCTCGAACAGCAGGTCAACATGGTCCTGCAATGCTTGAAGATTATCACTTAGTTGAAAAGTTAGCTCACTTCGACCGCGAACGTATCCCTGAACGTGTTGTGCATGCACGTGGTATAGGTGCGCATGGCGTGTTTAAGGTGAAAAACAATATGAAACGTTATACGAAAGCAGGTTTTTTAGCAGAAGACGGGAAAGAAACGCCTCTATTTGTCCGCTTTTCAACAGTTATACATGGAGGAACCTCACCTGAAACACTTCGTGATCCACGTGGGTTTTCTGTCAAATTTTATACAGAAGAAGGAAACTATGATTTTGTTGGAAACAACTTGCCTGTATTCTTTATCCGTGATGCGATCAAGTTTCCAGATGTCATCCATTCATTAAAACCAGACCCACGAACAAATATTCAAGATCCAGACAGGTATTGGGATTTTATGTCCTTGTCGCCAGAAACAACCAATATGTTAATGCATTTGTTTACAGACGAAGGGATACCAGCTTCATACCGGGAGATGCGTGGTTCAAGTGTTCATGCGTTTAAATGGGTAAATGAACATGGCAATATGGTTTATGTAAAACTACGTTGGATCCCTAAAAAGGGTCAGCGGAATTTATCTGCCGAACAAGCAGCGGAAATACAAGGGCAAGATTTTAACCACGCAACGAGAGATTTATATGAAGCAATTGAAAAAAAGGATTTCCCAGAGTGGGACTTATACGTTCAAATTTTAGACCCGGCTGATTTAGATAACTTTGATTTTCATCCACTTGATGCAACAAAAGATTGGTTGGAAGAAGACATTCCTTATCAATTAGTTGGAACAATGACGTTGAATCGTAACCCGGATAACGTGTTTGCTGAAACAGAGCAAGTTGGCTTTAACCCTGGTAACCTTGTACCTGGATTTGAACCATCTGAAGATAAAATGCTACAAGGACGTATTTTCTCATACTCTGATACACAACGTTATCGAGTGGGAGCTAACTACTTAAACTTGCCGGTTAACTGTCCTTTTGCACAGAAAGCGAATTTCCAACGTGATGGCGCAATGCCAGTCGGACAACAAACAAACCCAATTAATTATGAACCTAACCGTTATGAAGCAACGCCTGATGAAGCGGAAGAATATACCGATTATCGCGCACCGATTAATGGAACAATTGGTCGTATAGCAATTGAAAAGAAAAATCACTTCGGTCAAGCTGGTAAGATATACCGTCGCTATGAAAAAGAAGTTCAAGATGCACTTGTGAAAAACATTGTTGGTGATTTAGAGCAAGTTGCGCAAGAAACGGCTTTGAGAGCGATATGTAATTTTTATCGGGCCGATGAAACGCTTGGTCAAAGGCTTGCTGATAAACTGAACATCGATATCGCAGAGTATGTGCAACAATCAAAGTAAATGGTAGATGGAGACGATTCGTGAGCTAGCTCATGAATCGTCTTTGTTTTGCTTCGTTTCCAGAAAGTAGTTAATATAAGGAAAGGGGGGATATCGATGGAAATAACTGAATATAACAAAAAACACGCGCAAGCGACTGCAACTATGTGGAATGAGAGTAGAAGTCATTTCGGTGGTGGAGAAGAAGTGGAAACCGCACAAGAACGGCATGAAAAAGAATGCAATTCAGGTAATATTGTTACGATGCTCGCACTCGAAGACGATAAAGTAATAGGTTATTGCGGGTTATCAGAGTACAAGCAAGATAGCGGGGCGCTCTATATTCCGCTGCTTAATGCGCATCCAAATTATCTAGGAAAAGGAGTAGGGAAGGCACTCGTACTTGAAGCAATAAAGCGTACGTATGAAGCAGGTTGGCCACGGCTTGATTTATATACATGGCCAGGAAATACAAAAGCAGTGCCTCTTTATAAGCGCTGTGGATTTTTTTGGGAAGAACGCGAGGAAACCACTCATCTCATGAATTTTATTCCTCAGGTGTTAAATCACGATTTGATAAAAAAAACAGTCACCCCTGCCAATTGGTACGCGTCTTTGAAACGCGAACTTGCTGTTGAGCCTGATTGTGAAAAAACAATGGCTTCTCTGTTTATACTTATACATTTGCTACAGGTGAAGAAACGATTACAGTCGGTATTGAACATGGTGGTCGTTCCATTTATAAAATTGAAACGGAAGCGTACAAGATTGAGTGGTTATTGCCTGAAAAACATTTATTTACACAAAAAGATTATCAAGCCAAACTTCTGGTGGAAAATAAAACAGGAAAGCAGCTTCATATTGTTGCAAAAGGTACAACCACTGATAAACTGGGAATCGCAGTTGATCTTGATTTGAACGTGCAGGGACGGAGTGAATTCCTGCTTCCATTTCGCATTGATCCTATTGAAAACGTTACAAATACATCAGAGTGGAGAACACAGCTGATTTGCAAAGTGCCACTTCTTGTTAATGGTGTTCCTTGTCAACTAGCATGTGGTTATGCCATTAAAGAACCGTTGAAAATACAAGCTTTTATCAAAAAGGAAAAAGATCATTTAAGTGATCTAGCATTGGAAATAAGCAACCAACAAAACGAAGCCGTTCATGTAAATGTTGAATTGTTAAATTCGAATTTGATGATACCAATGAATCAAAACGCCAAGATCCATTTGAGAGCATTGGAAACTGGAGCTGTTCTTTTTCCTTTTGAGTTTAAGCGATATGGAATAGAGCAGTTACCTTTAAAAATCAACTTGGAAACAAATGGTGTGGATCGAAATTATGAAACATCAACGCCACTAGTTATTGCAAACGAGACAACGCTTGGTTATTTTGAACAGGCTGAACATTATACAATCGTAAACGGAAAAAATCAGATGGTTTATTATATTGAGTCGTTTGATATCTTATTAAATAGTGATGGTGAACGAAGCCCTTGGATGATCCGCTATCCAACATTTGGCGAACCACTAAACGATGAGTTGGCAACAAAAGGGTG
Source organism: Shouchella patagoniensis (assembly GCF_002019705.1). GTDB lineage: Bacteria > Bacillota > Bacilli > Bacillales > Bacillaceae_D > Shouchella > Shouchella patagoniensis. The sequence goes on from NZ_KV917377.1 coordinate 4,595,606, forward strand.
GGAAACGATACAGTTTCACGCCACTAAGACAGCAGTTGAGACCAAAATGATTTTTCCGATTTTAGAGGGTGCAGCGCATATTGTGGCAAACTATCGTTGGCACTTAAATAAAATAGTAGAAATAGAGATGTGTGTAGAAAATACAAGCAACCGGAACCTTGATTTAAGAAGCATGATTTTACCTATATATTTTTATCCAGATCATGTTTATTTACCTACAGAGACTGGCCTTTTACCTGTAAATCAAGTGAACAGCCAAGAGATAAAGGAGTTACCTCTAGACAAACAATCGGAAAAATGGGCCTTTCTTGCTTGGCACGGGCACAATCTTGGTATACGCACTGATTCTCAAGCAAAATGGCAAGAAATAAATCGTAGCCTAGGGTTACGCTGGCGAATTGATCCCGTAAAACCACAATCTGTAAGTAATCAAATGCAACTCACCCTGTACCCTAATGTATATGCGTCAGCAGAAACATTTGCTCAATCACTAGGTTATATGAAAACAAAGCGACCTCAACTTTTTGCCGAGTTTGCCAATCATGGATTTATAAAGACAAATCATTCAGTTCATATTCAAATTGAAACTGGAAAAAAAGAAGCAGATCAAGGACATATTTTAATTCAGGAAGGAACAGAAACACGTTATCCATTTAAATCAAATACAGGTGAAATAAATGTAATGCACCAACCGCAAGCTACTACCTCAACTGTCCCGTTCTTGGTCCAATACAGTGGCAAGCTTTATGAAAAAAAGAGGGTTTTGCAAGGGGTTTATATTGGGAATGACCCGGTCGACTGTCGAATAGAGCAAGATCAAGAATTATTGGTTCATGTTGTGTCAAATGGGGTGTTAACGTTTAAAGCTTCAAAAGAATATTACCCGACACTCTACTCTTTGCAAACGAAGCGTGAGTGGCTTGACAATCTTTATCCGAATCCCGGACCTAAAAGTTGGTGGAATCCATGGGGGGGTGGGATGATGACAATTCCTCATAACCTTCAGCTGCGTACCGTTATGAATCAGAACCGAACAGTAAAGTTTGTGACAATGGTTGATCAATGGAATCAGCAATGGAGTGGTATTAAACTTTCGATTCAGTTTAACAATCATAAAGGATGGAATAAAGCAGAGTTTAATCAGTATTATGTGACTTTACCTGGTGCGAGTATCCTTGTGCATGTGAATGAACTAAATGGAGGACCTTCTCTTGTCGACCAAAAGCATTGGTTAACAGGTATTTTTTTCAACCGAGAAAATTTAGCGATTTATCCTCTTGATAATGATGATGAGTATTTTAAGCTAAATGGAGGGCAAACAGAATTAAGTGGTCTGTCTCTTCATGATGTCATTCGACTATACGACCAACAAGCAGACGAAACACTTGTTACGCTTGGACCAATGATGAATCGAGAATTCCGTGAAGACAAAGACGTGTTTGCTACAATGAATACGGAACCGTTAAAAAAATGGCCGGATGAGCAAAGGGTTATGTCGAAACCACAAGTGTTTGTCTGGACAAAAGGTTTATCTTCAAGCAATGGGTGGGAATGGCTAAATAGTGTAACGCTGAAGGAGGTAAGAGACGATTGAAAATAATAGATGCTCATGTCCATTTTTCTCAAATTGACGCTTTTAGAAAAACTGCGACTGAAATATCAACTATAGCGTATACACGTTCTGGTTTAGATACAGAATTGAAAGAAGCAAATGTGGTTGCTTCCGTTGGCATGGGTTTAGAGGAAAGCGTAAGTGGAGCATTTCCTGATGAAAACGCTCCTGCACTTATGGGGTTAACGATACCTAGTCGACCGCAAACAATGGGGATTTGTATTGGAATCAATCCATTCGCTCTAACAAAAAATGAATTAGATTTACTTGATCAGGCTCTAACCAAACCTTATCATGTTGGCATAAAAATCTATTTAGGTTATTATCCTTTTTATGCTTTTGATAAAGTGTATGCACCTGTTTATGAATTGGCAGCCAAACATAGCGTGCCAGTTGTATTCCATACCGGTGATACATATGCGGAAAATGCAATCTTGAAATATGCACATCCATTAACGATAGATGAGGTTGCTGTAAAAAATCGGAATGTTACGTTTGTAATGGCCCATTTAGGTGATCCTTGGTGTTTAAGTGCCGCTGAAGTCATCTATAAAAACCGTAATGTTTATGCTGATTTATCTGGTTTAATTGTCGGTGAAAAAAAGAAAGTAGCGAAGCATCAGCATAAAGATAATCACTATTTTGATCATTTTCGCCATGCTTTAATTTATGGTGATAGCTACGGTCGTTATATGTTTGGGACAGATTGGCCACTTGTACAAGTGCAGCCTTATGCAGAGTGGCTTGGTAGTATCATTCCTGAAGCATTTCACCAAGACTTTTTTTATGATACGGCTCTTTCTGTTTTTCCTAAACTCGAAGCTCTTTTAAACAACTAGTCATATGCATCCCTCTTCGTTCATAAGCTTAATCGAGCGAAGGGGGTTTTTTAAATGATTAAAAAATGGACAAGCTTACATCGTGGAGAAAAGTGCATTGTTTTACTTGGTGTGTTAACAGTAGGTGCGATAACCACGAGTCTTTTTTATGGGATTTAACACGTGCAAAAATCTGAAAAAAGTGATAGAATTCATATTGTTACGGATTCCGAAATAATTTGAATTCAGGAGGATATCATGACTTTTCCAATTAAATGGGATTTAGAATCAATTTTTAAAGGTGGAAGTGATTCGCAAGAATTCACTGAATTCTTGCGCGAAACGGATAATCGAATGAATCAATGGATTCAGCGACGTGATGAAATGACCATAGAAGAACTTGTTCGAGCGATTGAATCAATTAGCCCGCGACTTAGACAGACAGGGGCATTTGTTTCATGTTTAACAGCACAAAATGTTAAGGATAAGCAAGCACTTCTACTAGCAGAAAAAGTTCAGGAACAACAAGTAAAAGCACAAAAACTTCATTTGGTGCTAGAAGAAAAAGTTGGACAATTAGATGAAGAACAGTTCAAACAGCTACTGAAAGTAGACGCAGTCAAACCTTCTGCTTTTATGCTTGAAAAAACGCGTAAACTTTCAGAGGATAAGATGAGTTCAGAGAAAGAAGAGTTAGCTGCTAAACTAGCAAAAGATGGCTATCACGCATGGGGTTCTGTCTATAATGAAGCCGTGGGACGGATGGAAATTCCATTTGATGAAGATGGTGAAACAAAGAATCTATCCGCAGGACAATTACATAATCGGCTTGGAAGCACGGATCGTTCCGTTCGCGAAAGAGCCTTTGCCGCCTCCCAAGCTGCATGGGAAGAACAGTCACCATTGTTCACGCAAACACTTAACCGACTTTCAGGTTTCCGTCTCAAGCTCTATGAAGAGCGTGGGTGGGAGAATGCATTAAAGGAGCCCCTTGACCTGAACTTAATGACAGAAGCAACGCTTACGACAATGTGGGATACTATCATAAAAAATAAACCTGAATTATACGCATATATGGACAAAAAAGCAGAGCTACTCGGAATTAATCAACTAGCGCTCCATGATGTAGGGGCACCGTTACCAGTTGGTGATGATTCTAAAAATCATATCCCATATGCAAAAGCATGTGAGTTGATCGTTAAACATTTTAAACGCTTTAGTCCGAAGATGGCTGATTTTGCTGAGATGGCTTTACGAGATGGCTGGGTTGAAGCAGAGAACCGTGCTGGAAAGCGACCAGGCGGATTTTGTACTAGTTTTCCAGTGAATCAAGAATCACGCATCTTTATGACTTACGATGGATCAATGTCAAATGTGGCTACATTAGCGCATGAGCTGGGCCATGCTTACCATAGCTGGTGTCTTAAGGACAATGAAGTCCAATCACAAAAACAATATCCAATGAGCATTGCTGAGACGGCGTCAACGTTTGCAGAGATGATTGTTGCCGACGCGCTTGTTGATGAAGCGGATAGTGATGATGTGAAACAAATGTTAATCGAAAATAAATTATCTCGATCATTGGCGTTTTTCATGAATATTCATTCTCGTTTTTTATTTGAAACACGATTCTATGAAGAACGTAAGGATGGTATTGTACCTACGGAAAGATTAAACGAATTAATGGTTGAAGCGCAAAAAGAAGCATACGGTGAAAAAATCTCCTCTTATGACCCGTATTTCTGGGCGTCTAAATTACATTTCCATATAACAGGACAGCCGTTCTACAACTTCCCTTATACATTTGGTTATTTATTTAGCATGGGAATCTATGCAAGAGCGTTAAAGTCAGAAGTCTCTTTCGAGGAATCCTATATTGCTCTTTTGCAAGATAGTGGAAGTATGACTGTAGAGGCACTTGCACAAAAACATTTGAATGTTGATTTAACGAAACCAGACTTCTGGCAAGAAGCGATCGATGTCATTATCAAAGACATTCGTCAGTTTATAAAGGCGTAATTAAAAAATAGACCACTCTCTGTCAAGATGATGAGAGTGGTTTTTGTGTTTGAATTTTCAAATAACGGGAACGATTTTTAAGAAAGAACAACTAAGAAAGCGTTTGATAATACTTGGTAGATTGACAATAATAAACCAAAGTTAAGTAAAGTGGTACACAGTCGATCATCACACAAGGTATAATAAAGCAGATAACCGTTCTTATTGAAAACAGAAAAATACAGTTGGTAGTAGTATAGATGAAAAATCATATATAACGCAGATATGCACTTGGCAATGCTAAGATTGAGAATGCCGCTAAAAAAAATGTTAATACAAAAAATGACCTAATGATGAGGTTCTTTCAATGGACAGATTGTCTGCAAAGAGAAAAAAGTCTTCGAAAGTACATGATCGAAAGGGGTAATAAAAGTGAAGAGAAAAAGTATCCTGATTTTATTTAGTGTGGCAGCGCTAACAGCATGTTCGACGAATAACATAAACTCTGAAAATGAGGCAAATGGTGAAGGAAATGATGGCAATAATGAAGGCACCAGTGAAGTGGAATCAGATTCTGACGGCGATAATAAGAGTGAAGAACGAACAAATGAAAATGAACAAAGTAATGATGATGCAGTAAAAGAAGAAAACGAGAACAATGAGAATGAAGGATCTCATAGTGAAGATGAGCTGAATGAGAACGTTTCCGAGGGTGATCAAGCTGACAACAATACTGCGTTAACACCAGAAGGTATAATTGAAGCCGCGATTGAGGCTCAAGAACAATTAGAGAGTTTTTCCCTTGAGTGGACGTATCATGATATTGATGAAGATGGGGTTGTGCTTGAAGCTAGAGATTATGAACTGCTTCATTATTATAAAAATCATGATGGAGCCGATTACTTTTATCGAGATGCGACCGGTTCTGATGAAGAAGGAAATGCATTTGTTGTGCAAGAAGCACAAACACCAGCTGAAAGAATTTTTTATCGTGACCTTGATAATGAAGTTGTTATTATGGACGCCGGCGATGAGTATGCCCCGCCGGTTGCGCGTCTGCCGTTAGAGAATCTTTTTCTTAGTGAAGATAGTGACTTTGAATTAACGTATGAAGGTGTATTTGAAATCGACGGGTATAAAGCGCATCATATTCATGCTATTTCAGAGTCTAGAAACGTAGAGACAAACATGTGGTTTGATACAACAACAGGTTTGCAAGTGAGACAAAGTGAGTATTATGTTGGGCATGTTGGAATTGTCTCACGATTAACGATGATTGAAACAGATATCGAATTTGATGAATCAATGTTTAAATTCACTTATCCTACAGGTGTTCAAGTCCGTGAAAATAATGAATGAGGAGGCAATTGCCTCCTCATTTTTTTATTAATAATCGTGTCCGTCGCTTTGTAAGTAAGCTTTGTCTTTGAAAAATAAACGCCAAAACCAGATAAATACAGGAATCAGGATAGCCAGCCCTATGATAAAGCCAATGAGTAAGTAGCGAAACATGGTTTCATTAGTGAAGGCATCATAAATAGTCACATCAGGGTAAAGTAGGTAGGGCAAATGCGCCATACCGTAAGCAAGGCTTGCTAAGCCAAATTGTACAATAATGAGTAAAAGCGCGGCTCTAGGTTGACCGAGTTCTTTATTTTTAGAAGGCCACCAAAGGGCACTATAACCAAGGGCAAAGGCAAAAAGAGATACAGTATACCAACCCCAGAGGTCGAGAAAATTCTCAAACATCCAAGGTGCTTCTGGAATTAACGTAAAGATAGCTGCAATCGCAAAAACAAGAGTTAATGGACCGAGCAATAATGCATTTTTACGATAAATCAGTGCTGTTTTTATATCACCCGATTCCTTCGAGTAATCAGCCATAAAAAGAGAAGAAATAAACAGCTCTGTCATTAGTCCAAACCCTAAATGTGTATAAAACGCTGGGCTTGAAAAAAGTTCATTCACAAGGATGTATTGACGGTCATCGGCGACGGTGACAAATCCTCCAATCGCTGCAGGGAGAATACTGATCAAAATGGCTGGGATGACTAAACCACACATTCCGGACACAAACGTAAGCAACCGGGAATATTTCTCTGTGCTAAAAGCGTACACCATAAAAGCGCTACGAATTGTTAAAAGCAGTAAGACAAGACAAAAAGGGACGATCATTAGCGTTCCTAGTGTCGGTGCTGCACCAGGAAAGAGAGCCACAAAAGCCACAACAAGCAACACGAGAAAAACGTTTGTTACTTTCCAAGCAGGAGAGAGAAAGTTATTTGCAATGGTTGTAGCTTCTAAATTATCTCGACGTTGAAAATACATTGCCCAAAAACCCGTACCAAAATCGATTGAACCAGCAACAGCATAAATAAACAACAACACCCAAATTAATAGGGTAGCAATATAAACAGATTCCATAAAATCCTCCTTATGTTATGAAGCTGATGCACCCATATCTTGACTTAATGGGTTTCGTTTAAAATAGAAATAAAGCACCAGGCTTGTAATCACAAGAAGCACGGCGTAAAGTACGGCAAACAAGAAGAAAATTAAACCAAGATTGCCAGAACTTGTGGCAGCATCTGATGTCCGCTGAACATCAAAAATTGTCCAAGGTTGGCGTCCTGTGCAACTGAAAATCCAGCCTGTTTCAATCCCAATCATTGCTAAGGGACCAGAAGCAACAAAGGCTGCTAGAAGCCATTTTGGAAAAACAAATGTTTCTTTTTTTCTCTTAATAAACCAATACAAAAGACCAATGCCTGAAATGGCAATAAGACCACCACCGATAAAAACCATCACATTGAATAAGGTGTGCACAAATAAGGGAGGCCAGTTTTCTTCTGGAAAATCATTTAATCCTTGGATAACGGCATCTGTATCGTACGTGGCTAACCAACTTAACATAGCGGGGAACTCGATGCCGCCGATAACTTCGTTAGCTTCAGGACTTGGTGTTCCAAATAAAGTAAGAGGTGCTTCTGATTGAGTTTCAAATAACCCTTCAGCTGCTGCTAATTTAATAGGAATTTCTTCATAAAGCATGACAGTTGTATCATGGCCAGTTAGTCCAGTCCATGCAGACATTAAAAAAGCGAACACAAGCGTTAAGAGCAATCCTTTATGGTGGTAACTTCGCTCACGTTGTGAAATGTTTGGTTTCATTAATTTATAGGCAGCTACAGCAACCAAAACAAAAGCCCCGGTCATATAAGCTGTACTAACTACGTGAAATGATGTAGACCAAAAACTTGGTGATAATGCTGCAGCAAGGGGATCAACATTTTCAATAGAGCCATTAATGATCTCAAATCCTTGTGGTGTGTTCATCCATGAGTGTGCGCTAGTAATAAGAACAGCAGACGCGACTGCACCTAAGGCAATAAAGAACGAACTAACGATTCTCATTGGAGTAGTAAGACGGTCAGCCGCATAAACATAAATCGCCAGAAAGAGTGATTCTAAAAAGAAGGCAAATATTTCGATTTGAAATGGTAAAGCAATTACTTGTCCTACAATTTCCATAAAACCAGGCCATAGTAAAGACAACATGACTGCCACAATTGTTCCCGTGGGAATAGCAACGCCGAGTAAAATGGCAAGTCCCTTCGTTAATCGCTTAGCAAGTACTGCATAATCATTATCTTTTCGAATAACGCGCATCAATTCTGAGAAAAAAATAACGAGTGAGATCCCGACGGTTAAAGTAGCGAAGATAATATGGAATGCCATTGACGTCCCAAATAACATTCTAGATAATAAAACGTTATCCATACAAAGCCCCATTTCCAAGTTTTATGAGGTTACTTTGCGCAATTTATATGAACCTATACAAAAAAAACGAGCCTAAAATCGGCTCGTTCTGTAATTTTTTGTTTTTTTACTTGGATCGTTCTTTTTTTGGGCACGTTCATAAAGTTTATCATCAATCTTTATGAGTGCTTCAGGATCGTTTAAAAGCTCATCACGATTTTGTGCAATTAAATCTTCGTAACGAACTAAATGTCGTTTTCTCATGCTATCACCTTTATTCTGAATATTTCTTATCATTAGTATACCATGTATTTTTTCGTTTACAAGCTTAATTTGTTACAAATTTTCGATAAAGAGGAATTATGTCGAAGAAACTCGTATTTTTTATTAAATCCTTTTCAGGAAGACACTTTACATTCAAGGTGAACACTGATAGACTATTTTTAACTTATTAAGATGCTATGAATGATTGAGCGCTTGTTCAGACAACCTAGAATAGGGGAGGAGTTTTTAGATGAATCAGACAGAAAAAAAACAATTAGCGGCATTGGAATTGGAAATTAAGAAATTATCGAGCCAACTGCAAGAGCTAAAAGAAAAAAATGACGATACGTTTGAAATCCTTGAAACGGACGAAAGCTTAGTGCAAATTTACAATTAAGCAAAACTGCCAACCGTAAAATCGTTGGCAGTTTTTTCATTCCACTTTACAAATATGTGGTCACCTGGTTTACAATAGAGACAAGATTAGACAAAATACATCGTTCGTACATGAAGGAGGTTTTATAATGAGCAAAAAGAAGTGGGGCTTGATTATTGCAGGTGCAACAATTGCTGTTGTATTGTCTAAAAGAGAATGGCGTGAACGTGTTTGTAAAGAAGTAAAAGGCGTAAAACAACAAGCAGATGATGTTTATGTTTTTATTCGTGATAACCGTGAAAATATGGTTGCTCAAGCAAAAGAAGCAATCGAAGATGTGAACCATTTATGGAAAGATATTTCGGATGATGTAAAAACACTAACCCGAACGGCATCTCATATGCGTGAAACATCAGAGGAAGCAATTCAAGCGGCAAAAGAAGCTGCTGATGAAATTAAATTACTGAAAAAACAGCGTGAAGATGAATAAAGAATTAAATGCAGGACATTCTATGTAGCAAGGGCAGCAGCTGTTGTTGCAGTCCTTCCTATAGATCAACTGCAATTGGTTATGAGAGATGTAACTTGTCTACACATTTTTCTTTTATTAAGAAGAGGTGGTTGCGTTGAGCAATGAAAATGTCTTTTCAGTCATGTAAGACCATACATGATTTGAAGTGAGGTGTTTTCCAAAAGACAAAGATCGTCTCGACCCCAGAAGCAAGGTCTTATTAGGTAAAAAAACAGCAGCCAAGCGCTGCTGTTTTTTTTGTGCAAATATTTCTGTGACAATGGATAAAACAAAAAAAGATATCAAACACTAAGAGACAAACAAATAAGGAGGAACTTCTTGTGAAACGTAAAATCATCATGTGTTTTCTTGTTTTTTTAATGGCTTCTCCATCATTGGCTTTTGCTAATGAAGCACCAAAGGAGCAGGAAGAAAAGTCATTTATGATTCCACAATCGGTCTTATCAATTTCAAAGGAAAACACATATAAAAATCCTACGCAGGATTTACCTTATTTACAACCAAGCGATTTAGCAAAACAACTTCTCGAATCGACGGATGAAACAATAGAAAATCCAGACCTTATTCGAATAATGAATGAATCATCCATTCAATTTGCAAAACTTGGGTTTGCTATGAAAGCGTCTATCTACTTGGGAGAGTGGCCTTTGGCGTACGAATCAAAAGGGACAGAAGTCAATTGGGAATACCAAAAGGTAAATACGAATTATATTGACAATCGTGGTGGAAATGCACCTAAAATAATGTCTTACAACCAAGAACAACAGAAAAAAATCACAGGTGGATTAACTGCAAAAATTCCAAACGCCGAAGCTGTTGAAAAAATGATGATGATTCAAGCCGCCGAAAAAACAAGCCTTCCACTTTCATTTGATACAGTGGTTGGACAAGCGACAAAGAAAAACAATCAATACAATGTACCGGCTCGACAGGTAGGTTATTTATACGGTTATGTTCCTGCAGTGCAAGAAAAAGGCAATGTAACTTACGGGGAAGTTTACTTAACTTTAAGAGCTGGGAAACCAAAACTAGATGTAAAAAATATAACTGAACAAGGAATAGGAGCATGGATCCCTGTTCAAGACAATCTATCCTTTACATTTATGACTTCGACTCAACCTCGATAACAATAAATACGCCACTAATGCAGCGGCGTATTTAAGTTTTTTTATAAATTTTATAAATTGGAACGTCGTGTTAGAAAATCAACATCGGAATAATATGCGTCTTTAACAAGCAGGTTAGGGCCGAGGCAACTAACGGATGGACAGTGGCAAGAGATGCTTTTGTTTGTAAGAGAATATTGCCACGTATGATAGGCTTCATCAAACCTTGTATCCTGAATGTTTCCGAGTTCTGGAACGTCACCAAAATCAGTGACAATAATATCGCCACTAAATAGATTCACATTTAACCTCGAACGTCCATCTGGGTCATTACGAACTGTTATGTTTTGTTCACTGTATAAACGTTTTTGTAACTTTAGGTCTTCTTCATCAGCAGAGCATGGATAGAAAGGTAATGTACCAAATAGCATCCAAGTTGAAGGGTTCCGACAGTCTAATAGCCGGTTAATTCCATCCCGAATGTCAGGAAGGCTAGCTGTCTCAAGTGCTGAAGCAAAATCACTTGGATACATTGGATGCACTTCATGACGCTGACAACCCATTTCAACGATTTGATGGTGGATTTTTTCTAAATGAGGCAGTGTGCGTTTGTTTAACATTGTTTCAGCAGATACTAATACACCTCGTGCAGTCAGGTTCTTTGCATTTTCAACCATACGGGTAAACATCATTTCACGTTGTTTAATGCTAGGCTTTCTTTTTGAGTGTGCAAAACCGATTAATGCAAAATCGTCGACACTACCATAGTTATGGGAAATATGCAAAACATCAAGATATGGCAAAATAAGATCATATCGCTCAAGAGGCATAGTCAAATTTGAATTAATTTGCGTTTTTGCGCCCCGCTCGCTGGCGTATTTTAACAATGGCACAACATATTCTCGGACAGACTTCAATGACATCATAGGTTCTCCACCTGTTATGCTAAAAGCGCGCAAGACAGGTATTTCATCTAAGCGCTTGATAAGTAACTCAAGTGGGAGTGGACTTGGATCTTTAGGTGATAACGTATAGCCGACGGCACAATGCTCACATCGCATATTACATAAAGTTGTGGTTGTCACTTCAATGTTTGATAAAGTAAGTTGCCCAAAATCTTCGATGTCCCGGTATGCTTCCCAAGGATCATTTCGTGGCGTAATTTGTGTTTTTGTTTCCAACATCTGTTTAATCAAACTCCTTTGCTACAAGCTCTATCATAGCGCATCTGTTTAAGAAACAAAAGACTATTTGAGACTATCGTAAGACTTTGTTACACTAAGACCATTGCGAAAAAAGGAGAGACTAACATCCATGGGTGGAACAATTGAGACAAAAGATAGACAGTTAGATTACTTACAAAAACGATTTGAACTTCTGGCAGGTGTTGTAGAAGGAATGGATGCCGATTCAGCATCAGTGGCAGAACTTGACTCGATTCTTTCAATGATTGATGACATTGAAACAAAGTGTAAGCAATTCCGTAAAGATTGGCCAAGCGCTTAGGAGGAAAAGCTATGAAACTATATATGATTCGTCACGGTGAATCAGAAGGAAATCGTGCTGGGAAAATTCAAGGTTCAATGGACTTTCCATTATCAGAACTTGGAGTAAAACAAGCCGATGCGGTTGCGCAGTTCTGTAAAACAATTGGAGCTGACTATCTTTATTCCAGTGATTTAACAAGAGCATTTGACACAGCCCAGGCAATCGGAACGGAATTAGAAATTCCAGTGCGAAAGTGGGAAGCATTACGTGAAGTCGATTTAGGTCCACTTCAAGGTATGACGAGGGAAGAAATCGCAGTACAATTTCCAGAAACAAAAGGCAAACAGTTGATTGCATCTGGAATTGAAGGGACCGAATCAGTTGAACAATTGACTGCTCGGTGTGAATCGATACTACACCAGTTAAAACAAGCGCATCGGGAAAATGAATCGATCATTTTAGTTTCACATGGCGGATTTATTAGCTGTTTATTAACGTATTTGATTGCTGGAGATCATTGGTCTTCGATGGAGCGCCCTTTTGTGATAGGAAATACAAGTGTTACGTTGATAGAGTGGGATGATAAGGCAAATCGTTATTTGCTTCACTATACGAATCGTACGGCTCACCTGGAGACAATAGCAGCAGACCTGAACGCCAGACATGGATTGTTATAAATAAAAACAGCTGCGCACTGCGCAGCTGTTTTTGCTTTAAGAACCATAAGCTTGGAATTGATTTTCAAGGCTATCTTCTTGTTCGTTCTTTAAAACCTCAATTAATTTAATTTGATATCCGTCAAAAGCTTTAACAGTAAATTGGTATTTACCAAAGATCATCATACCACCGACTTCAATATCATACTTTTCGGTGAGTACCCATCCACCAATTGTGTCCACTTCTTCTTCACTTAATTCAATGTTTAATAATTTATTGACATCCGAAATAAGTGTTTTTCCATCCAGCAAATAGTGATCTTCGTCAATTTTTCTGACTAAAGGATCTTCTTCAACGTCAAACTCATCACGGATTTCTCCAACGATTTCTTCAATAATGTCTTCAGCAGTAATCAGTCCAGCGGTGCCACCATATTCATCAAAAAGAATGGACATATGAATTTGTTTTTTCTGCATTTCAACAAGTAAATCATTAATCGGGATGGACTCAATGACGCTGATAACAGGACGTATATAGTTTTCAAGCACAATCTCTTCTGTGACTTCAGGCGATACAATATCCGTAAGTACTTCTCTTACGTTGACAATGCCAAGTATATTGTCTTTATCACCATTTACAACAGGATAACGAGTAAACTTCTCTTCCCGCATAATTGCTAAGTTATCTTCTAAGCTGTCTTCTATGGATATCGCTGATATTTCAGTGCGAGGAACCATAATTTCTTTTGCGAGTCTGTCGTCAAAATCGAAAATTTTGCTTACATACTTAAATTCGGATTGATTGATTTCTCCGCCTCTGTAACTATCCGATATGATCAAACGCAATTCTTCTTCAGAATGCGTAACTTCATGTTCGGACATCGGTTTAAAGCCAAGAATACGAATTAAAATGCGAGCTGAACCATTAAGAAGCCAAATGAATGGGTAAAGCAATCGGTAAAACCAGACAAGTGGTCGTGCAATTAATAACGTTACTTGTTCAGCTTTTTGGATAGCAATTGTTTTTGGGGCAAGTTCCCCAATAACAACATGTAGAAAAGTCGCAAAACCAAAAGAAATAACGACTGCAAGCGTTGTAACCATTGTAGCAGGTACCATACCTTCAAAAAAGGGATGAAGCATTTTCTCAAATGTAGGCTCTGCTAAACGGCCAATTCCAAGTGCAGTAATCGTGATACCTAACTGACAGGCAGATAAGTATTCATCTAAATGGCTAACCACTTTCTTTGCATGAAACGCCGATTTTTTACCTTTTTCTAAATGTGGTTCAAGTTGTGTGCTTCGTATTTTAACAATAGCAAATTCCGATGCTACAAAAAAGGCAGTTAAGGCAATTAATACCGCCACCGCTAGTAAGCTAAGTCCCTGTTGTATGTCCAAATATTCCCCTCGTTACGAGGGAGTCACCTCCTGGTTATTGTTTCAAAATAGGAATCCCTAATTTGGAACTAGAGGCTTACGCTTATTCTTTCAAAAAAAACCACACATGATGTGTGATGCGCACAAGTTCATATAAGAGTAGATGGTTTCGCAAGAATAGCGGAAGCCCGACTCGATTGGAAAGCAATCGAGAAGTTCCAAACGGCGTGTACGCGTCGTGCCGTTTTTCTATCTACTTTGTACTCTCCACCATCGAATCACCCCGCTCTCATTGTTCAGTACTATTATTTTAGGGCAATTACAGGATAACGTCAAACATTTTGTTTAAAATGATAAACAATTCAAAAAAATAGCTAACACAATTGTGTTAGCTATTAAGAGCGTTCAGCTTTCCCAAATGTTAAGGCAGTTGTTAAACCAAAAATCAAGGCCATAACACAAACAAGTGCGTAAAGGAAAGTAGTTGGAAATGTACCAGGGAAAATAACGACTAAAGACCCTGCAACTAACCCAATCATTGCTGAATATGTTATTTGAGTATAATGATGAAATAAGTACCTTACAATTCGGCTTGTAACTAAAAGTCCAGCAAGAACACCTAATCCTATCGTTATGATTACGGAGAGATTAAAGTCATCAAGAGCAGCAATTGCCGTATAATAAACACCTAAAATCATGAACATTAAGGAACCACTAATGCCTGGTAATACTAAAGCAGTGCTGGCGATCCAACCTGATACAAATAAATACATATATGATCCAATAGTTAAATCAGTCATCACTTCTTGTCCAGATTCTCCAAAAAAACTTGTCGATGCTACTAACACAAAGGATACAGCGATGATGATGTAATGGATTGGCTGGAAGGATCGGTTTGTTTCAGAGTGTGCTGAACGCCACAGGAAAGGTAAAATACCAAGTACCAGTCCCATAAATAAAAACATCATTGGTTGGTTATGTTCGCCAAGTAAATAGCGAATAATACTAACAAATAACAGAACTGAAGCAACCATCCCAAGTCCAAGAGGAATGAGGAAACTTAACCCGCGCTTCCAATTACCTGTCGTAAGATCACTAATCGCAGCTAATAACTTCTCATAAATGCCCATCAGCATGGCAATTGTACTTGAACTTACTCCAGGGACGATTTCTGTTATACCCATGGCTGCACCTTGTAACAATATTTTTAATTTAATCATTTAGTATGTTTCCTCCAGAATTGATATCAAATTCAATCAAACCATAGCCTTATCGAACATGCAAGTCCAAAAAAAACGAAAGTTAACAAAAGCTGCTCATAGTTCATGAATAGATGACTCATACTAGATCTATGACGATGGACAAGGAAAAAGAAGGAGCGATTAACGATGAAACGCATAATAGCAGCGGTTTTTTTATTATTTCTTTTTTTTAGCCTCACCACAAAGCCTGCTTATGCTTATGACAACAAGACGTATAACTGGAGTTATAAGCCAGCATCAACGCATACACCAGCAGATACAGAACCTCATTACAAAGATATGCTCCAACAGTCTGGTGGGTATTTCATTGGTGATACAAATGAAAAGGCATTGTATTTAACGTTTGACAATGGATACGAAAATGGCTACACAGAACAAGTACTTGATGTGTTAGCAGAGAAAAGAGTACCTGGCGCTTTTTTTGTAACTGGTCATTATTTAAAAACGGCGGGAGATTTAGTTAAGCGGATGGTTAATGACGGACATATCGTAGGAAATCATTCATTTCATCATCCAAGCTTGCCACAAGCAAACGATCAAAAGTTAAAAGAAGAGTTGGATAGTGTAAAAGCAATGTTTATGGATCTTACTGGAGAAAAAGAGATGCATTACTTACGTCCTCCAAGAGGGGAATTTAGCGAACGCACGTTAATGAAATCAAAAGAGCTAGGTTATACAAACGTCTTTTGGTCCTTAGCATACAAGGATTGGGAAGTTGATAAACCTAAAGGCAAAGAGTATGCTTACGAACAAATAATGAAACGAATTCATCCAGGAGCGGTTATGCTCGTTCATTCCGTATCACCTGATAATGCCGCCGCTTTAGCTGATGTTATTGATGAATGTGAGCGTCTTGGTTACACATTTAGAAGTTTGGATGAACTTGCTTTATCACATACGTTGCCTTAAGTAAAAAAAGCAGCCTAGGCTGCTTTTTTGCTTAATTTAATGTGAGTTCATAACCAATTGCACTTGCTATTGTTTCAAGTGTCGATACATCTGTTACATCAAAAGCAATTGCTTCTTTTGTACGTACAATCATCATGCCAATTTCTGAGCTTGCTGCGTTTGTCACAGGGAATTTTAATTCACTATTACAATCCCAACGTAAATCATTTTCGAAACAGGACGCTGCCACTAATTTGTGATTTAAATCCTCATACATATAAATTCCTACCCAGTCAATATAAGGGACAGTGCTAACTAAACTTTCAACTGTTTTTTCAAATACCGACTCAGTATCTTGTTTCTTATAGACATGAGCCATGATTTTTAATGATGCAATATCTGTAGGTATAGACAAGCTGTTCACCACCTTCAAACACAATTCTTTTTCCATTCTATCAGAAGTTGACCTTAGTTGAATTAGAAAGTTTAGGAAAGGACAAGAATTTGCTATACTTGGTAAAGCATCTTGGTCCTAAAACGGGATTAGCAGAAAACAGGAGTGAAGTCATGAAAAAAGATTCAACCCAAAAAAAGGAAAGTACTCAAGGGGTAGTTGTTCATAAAGGACAGAAATTTCCTCTTACTATAAAGCGCTTAGGTATTAATGGAGAAGGGGTTGGCTATTTTAAACGTCGCGTCGTCTTTGTAAAAGGCGCATTACCTGGAGAAGAAGCTGTCGTCGAAGTAATAAAAGCTGGCGAGCGATTCTCCGAAGCAAAGGTGAAAAAACTTCGGAAAAAATCACCGGACCGAGTAGAGGCTCCTTGCCCGATTTATGAAGAGTGTGGTGGCTGTCAACTTCAGCACATGAATTATTCTGCATCATTGCGTGGGAAAAAAGACATTGTCTTGCAAGCTTTTTCTAGATATACCAAACTTCCAGAGAATAAGTTACCACTAAAAGAAACGATTGGAATGGAGAACCCTTGGTACTATCGAAATAAAAGTCAATTACAAACAAGAAAAAAAGGTGGAAAAGTTGCTGCAGGACTTTATAAAGAGGGGACACATGAATTAATTGATTTATCAGCTTGCCTTGTCCAACACAAACAATTAAATCATGTGACTCAAGTGGTAAAAGACCTTTTAAGCGAGTTAAATATTCCGATTTATGATGAGAAAAAACATCAAGGCGAAGTTCGTACAATCGTGACCCGGATTGGATTTGAGACGAAACAAGTTCAGCTCGTACTTGTAACGCTTACGGATAAACTGACGAAGAAAGATGAACTCCTTGCAGAAATAAAAAAACGATTACCAGAAGTTTCGTCGTTAATGCAAAATGTAAACAACGAAAAAACGTCTTTAATTTTTGGTGAAAAAACACTTCATTTAGATGGTGAACAAACCATTAATGAGCGGCTTGGTGAATTTAGTTTTGATTTGTCAGCACGTGCTTTTTTCCAACTGAACCCTAATCAAACCGTACATCTTTATAATGAAGCTAAAAAGGCTGCACGGTTAACAGGTAAGGAAAAAATTGTTGATGCCTATTGCGGCGTCGGAACAATTGGTCAATGGCTTGGAGATGGGGCATCTGAAATAAGAGGAATGGATATTACAGAAGAAGCAATTGAAGATGCGCGAAAAAATGCAAAAGCCCATGGGGTGAAAGCTGTTTATGAAGTGGGTACTGCTGAAAAATGGTTGCCTAAATGGTTACAGCAAGGCTTTAAACCGGATGTGATTTTAGTGGATCCACCGCGCAGTGGCTGTGATCAGAAATTGCTTTCAAGTATGATAAAAGCAAAGCCTAAGAGAATTGTTTATGTTTCATGTAATCCATCTACACTTGCTAAAGACGTTCAGCACCTTATTGAAAAAGGTGGATATCACGTAAAATCAATTCAACCCGTTGATATGTTTCCATGGACAGCGCAAGTTGAAAGCGTGACGGAGCTAACCTTGAAGTAATAAGGTTTTCCCTCCGTTATCTGCTCACTTGACCACATTTTGACCACATGAGTTAAACGTTTAGGATTTCATCGATCGTTGTAATCCATTCAAAATCGGTCATGCTTGTTACTTGTTTTAGAAGTGACACGAGCTATTTTTTCCTCTTGAATTACGAACGATGAATTTAGTTAGTAAGAGGACCTATTTAGGAGAGAGGGAATGTCTGTAACTCTCTCCCCGTCTTGTACGGGTCAACATCCTTTTTTTCTAGATGAGGTGCTCCCTTTAGAAATGAACCAAATAAAAGCAAATAACATGTAACCACTTAAAGCTGCACCTGATAGAGCCTCCCAAAAAACAATACTGATTAGATTTTCCGTTAATAAGTTGATCATTTGAATAGCAGATACGAATAATGCGCCTAACAGAGAGAATGTCCAAACGTTCTTTTTGAAAAACTTGAGCATGATTCATCTACCTCCAAATATCAAATTATATCAAAATTTTCAGTTTTTAATGATCTTGGCTAGTGTGCTTAACGAGGTATCTACTTGTAAAAACCTCTCGTTATTTCATATTCGAAGAAGCACAGTAAAGGGGATCACCTCAAATAATAGTATAGTTACTTGGCTTTATCTACTTTCCTAACAATTATTGGAACAACAAAGGCCCAAGCAGTAAAACCACCTATGGAAGTACCTACTAGAGAAGGCCAGTACTCATTTACGATGTAGCAGGAGATTAAAAAAGATACGACTACTAATAAGTAGAAGTATCTCTTGTATCCTCTGTACCGAATATTTTCCATAAAAAGAAAGTGAATATCGATAAGATTATAATTCCCGTAATTCCTGCTGTATTTATATTAGTGATTAACAACAGTGCTCCAGCTACTACGAAAGCCGCAATAAGAGCTTGGATTGTTTTGGAAGACATAAGGACACCTCAATTCAAGATTGTAGGTGTTGAATACCCGGTTATAAAGGTCCTAAAACATAAGGCGGATAACATAAAACCTATTCTAACAAATGCTTGACTTTAAGGCTTAATGCAGAGAGAAATACCTAAAATCAATAACACTAAGTACAATCTTTCACCTCAAACACCCTATAAATACCATTTAGGTTTTAATCGATCGAAGTAATCATGATCTTCTAAATAAACATAAACTTTATTTAACATCTCATTTATCATATTTGGTTTCGTTTTTAAAGTCCATATAACAGTAGAGAAAACGCACATTGCTAAGTAAAGTGAATACAACCTCCAAAAATCTTCTTCAGGGTCTTTATTATTAAAATAACCTTTAATTTGTCCGATTGAAAAAGGAATGCTTACTTCTCGGCTAAATATTCCTACCTTTAGAAATTCATGAATAGGATCTCCCCAATCATACCTGTCAAAGTCTATAATTCCTGCGAATTTCTTATTATTCACAATGATGTTTCCAAGGTGAAAATCATCATGTTGGAAGATGTTCGGACGTTGTTTCATGAGTGGGGTATTCTCCTCAATAAAATCAATGATTTTTTGATCCTTTATAACGTTTACCTCACATGCTGCGTAAGCATCTAAATATTTCTTGTGTTTTTCGATTTTCCTTGAATACCACGAAGACATTTGATGGGGAGCGGATAATGCATGCATTTTTTTTAATTCTCTCCCCGCCTCAAGACCAATATTAAATTGGTCTTGGACAGTGTAGTTTGAGATTTCATCCTCAGCATCTTTACCCTCTATGTATGATGTAATCATATATCCTCGATTTCCTGCTTCGCCAATTGCTAACGGTTTGGAACAAGTAACGTGGTAATTTTGCATTCTCTTTAGAATCGAGTATATTGTCTTCTTTGATCGTAACTCTTCTATATTAAACATCCGAAGTAGTAGCTTTTTGTTCCCGTCTGGCATATGTATTAGATACTTATCATCTGAGGAAAAACCCTTCTTAATTGCAATAACTTCTTTGCAATTACTTAAAAAAGGAATTTGTTTTATTAGTGTGTTACTCACAACCTCACCCCTCTTATATAATTTTAAAAAATGAATATTTCCCTTTTAGTTGGCTAAGAAAGGGAATACGTTATTCGCTGGAATGAGAGGTGCATACAATTTTTCAACTTACACATACTAACCCTGAAACTTAAAGGAGGATGAATGATGCCAAATAAAGACGATCGATCAAACAACCCAGAGAGAATAGAAGAAATTATTGAGAACACCCAAGAAAAAATGAACGAAGCTAAAAGCCTTGAGGAAGCTCACGGTAACGAAATGTCCGAGAAAGAGAAGCAGCAAATTGAGCAAAAGAATCATCGTAGAGAAGAAAGTTTAGAAGCTTTACAAGAAGAAATGAAAGATGAATTAGATGATCAAAACCTACGTTAAAAAAACCTAGTTCTGTGCCCTCATATTTTAATGAGGGCTTTTTTTATAACACTTTGTCCAATTCATCCTCCTACTCAGTTGTTTCGCTAGTTCCTTAAATAAATGTTTGTTAAAACCATCCATAGCGAGATACAAAATAGACGGTTTGGAGGAGATAGATCGTGTCCGGAGCCTAACGTTAAAGCAATGACTAGGTAGGGCAATGTCTATGTACGGAAGCAGATAGACGTTTTTCTTATTACATGGTATAAGATAGGTTCAGGGCAACTATTTGGCTTGTTTGATTTTTGCTACAGACCATGGGTTGCTAGGATCAATTGTATTTAGTTTTTTCGCATAATGAATCGCGTTTTCAAATTCTAAAAATACTTTATCTGTAAGCGTGTGAATGTTTTTCAAGATTAAGGTTTGTCCGTTAACGAAGCGTTTTAGATGATACAAGGCGAGATCCCCTTTCAGTTCTGTTATAAAAAGTATAGCTAAGATGAACGAAAGCTGTACAGTCAAAAATCATGTACTTTCCTTATTTTTATTGAAATTTTGCTTAAAAGTGAAGGCTTAAGAATGGTACTTTAGAATAAGTGACAACCTAAAACGATGTGTGAGTAGACGGAAAGGGGTGAAGGACGAATGAGAAAACTTGAAGAAGTTATTCAAAATGCAGCAGCAGTTGGAGAACAACTTATGGGTGATGATGTAAACGGTTTTAAATTTGTTGGTAATGAACAATCTTATTGGAATAAAATGCTTGAGGATGCGATACAAAGCGAAAGAATGAATCCACTTGATACAAATTGGCTGAGTGAAAACAACCTTCCTTATTTAGATTTTGATTATGACCTATGGTATGCACATGAATAACTATTATAATGGGGATGAAACATTCCCTTTTTTTAGAGCCTTTGAAAAAGGGATTACATAAAAACAAAACGAATGAAGGCAATAGGAGGGGACGCATATGCTAAATTTAACAAAACCACAAAGATTAAAACAGGGCGATTTAGTGGCGACCGTTAGCTTAAGTTGGGGTGGAGCTGGAGACCCATCTCTATTATGGCGCTACGAACAAGGAAAAAAACGACTTCAAGACGTATTTGGACTTGAAGTAATTGAAATGCCTTATACACTTGCCGATCCTAGTTATGTTTACAAACATCCAGAGAAACGAGCAGAAGATTTAATGGCTGCATTTAAAGATCCATCAATAAAGGCTATTATCTGTTGCATAGGTGGAAATGATAGTATACGCATGCTGCCTTACGTTGATTTTGATGTGATTAAAGCAAATCCAAAAATATTTACCGGATATTCGGATAATACAGTTGGGCACTTGATGTGTTTAAAAGCGGGTTTATCAAGCTTTTATGGAGTATCGGTATTAAATGATTTTGCAGAGAATGTCGCGATGTCGGATTATACAAAAAATTGGGTCGAGCGGACTTTCTTTCAGGACGGGCCAATCGGGACTATTGCTGTGTCTGACACATGGACTGGTGAAAGGCTTGAGTGGGATCGTAAAAACCAAGATATCGGTCGGACATTTAAGGTTAATCATGATTATGAGTTAATTCAAGGCAATAAAACGGTACAAGGGCGTTTAATTGGGGGCTGTTTTGATGTGTTGCAGTTTATAAAAGGAACGTCTTTGTTCCCAGAGTTAGATCAATTTAACGAAACCATATTATTTCTAGAAACATCTGAAGTTCACTGTCCTCCATGGTTGTTAGAAGATGGGTTACGTAACTATGGCATGATGGGTATCCTTAATCGAATTAATGGCATTTTATTTGCTAAGCCGCAAGGAGAATTTTATTATGAGGAATACAAAAGTACGATTAAAAAAGTTTTAGCTGAATTTGAATTAGATACGTTGCCTGTTCTTTACAATGCAAGTTTTGGACATAATGAACCTAAATGTTTATTACCTTATGGCGTGTTAGCTGAAATAGACACACATAAAAGGTCATTTACCATTTTGGAAGCAGGAGTCGTTTCATAAAAATCTTTGTTTAACTGGGCGTAAGAGTTGACCTTTCGAGCTGGTTTTCCATACGATAAAGAAAAGGTGGCGTGGACCAAAAAGGGGGAAAAGCGTTTGAATCTTTATAAAACCCACATCATCCATCCTCATACACATGTGCCGCTTATCGTTTACTTTAACCAGACGGAAGGGTTTGTCAGTTTTGAACGTGATGAACGGGTATTAAAAGCAATATACAATGTAAAAAGAGACTTAGCCTTGAATGAACAATTTCAAGAAAGTTTACGAAGAGCGACTCTTTTATGTCAAACCCAGTATCCGCTTGATACATTAAAACAAGCAGAGCAATTTTTGCTTAAAATAGGTATTGATGAAAAAAACATTCATTTTGAACAAGTGTATGTTCATTAAAAAGCTTAGGGCCGAAAGCGGACCTAAGCTTTTTATCTATGTTATTTCTGCAATAAGTTAGTTAATGCTGGTTCTGGGTCTTCATATTGGAAGGGGAAGTTTTTTTGCACGGCTTTTCGCGGATAAACATAAGCTCCTTCTAATACAAGGGCACTCATTTCACCTAGTGCTGTTTTAATAGCGAATGAGGGGGCTGGGATCCAATGGGGTCTATTCATCACTTTGGCAATCGTTCGGTTTAATTGTTGCATTCGAACTGGATGAGGTGCGGTTAAATTAAAAGGCCCCTCGATCGATTTTTCAGTAATTGCAAATGTGAACATATCAATCAGGTCATCGATGTGAATCCAAGACATCCATTGTCTGCCTGTCCCAACAGTCCCACCAACAAAAAATTTATATGGAAGCAGCATTTTCGGTAAAGCTCCGCCCCCTTTATCGAGGACAATCCCTATTCTTCCATAAACAGTTCGAATGCCTAGATTTGTTGCTTGGGAAGCTGCTTTCTCCCATTTTTTCGTAACTTCTGATAAAAAGTTAGGATTCATCGATTCATCGTATTCATTAAAAATAGCTGTTTCAGAGTGCCCGTAATAGCCTATTGCAGAAGCATTAATGAATGCCTCAGGTTTTTGATCCAATTCTTTAATGATCGTTATCAATTCAGTTGTCGCTTCAAGACGGCTTGAGAGAATTCGTTCTTTTTTTAACTTCGTCCACCGTCCCATAATTGACTCTCCGGCCAAATTTACAATGATATCGGTTCCTTGAAGCATAGAGACTGGAGAGCTTGTCGGCGTAAGCCACTCGACAAATTGAAACCGTTCTTTGTTTTGCTTATTTTTTATGTTTCGCGTTAAAATAAGAATGTCATGGCCATCTTGATGAAGTTTATCAGCTAATTTTCCACCGATAAGACCTGTCCCGCCTGTTATAGCTATTTTCATATATATTCTCCTTTTGAAAACATTTATATCGTTATACCCGTTCATCATTCAACGTACACTTATTTGTTCCTTATGATGGATTTCTTTAAAGAAAGGAGTGAGCCACATGGCAATCATATCGAAAATAACCGTGCAAAAAAAAGCGAAGCAACGTTATAATTTATTTGTACAAGAACAAGGCAATGATCGCTATGCTTTTAGTGTTGATGAAGATATTTTAATTAAATATGGACTTAGAAAAGGACAGGATTTAAATGAGGAAGAGATGCGAGAATTAGTAGATGCTGATGAAGCTAAGAAAACACAGCATTTAGCCGTCCATTATCTCTCCTACCGTATGCGTTCCGAAAAAGAAATGTATGAGTACTTAATTAAAAAGGAGCGACAACCTGAACATATAACGAAAGCAATTGATTTTTTAAAACAAGAACGACTTATTGATGATACCGCTTTTGCAGGCGCATTTGTTCGCACAAAAACGCGTTCAACTTTAATTGGGCCAAACAAAGTTAAACAGCAACTTATACAAAAAGGTGTTCAAGAATCGGTAATTGATGCAGCGCTTCATTCATATGATATTGATTGGCAGATTGAAGTGCTTTCTGCTTGGTTAAAAAAACAAGCGATTAAAGGAACAAAACAACGTGAATCAACACAACAGCTTATTCAAAAACGGACGAGCCAACTGGTTGGTAAAGGATTTGCTTATGAAGCCATTCAGGCAGCTTTATCAGGCAATACTGATAAAGATAACAATGATGATGAGTGGCAGGCACTGATTTATCAAGCAGAGAAATTAGTGCGTACGTATACAAGGAAATATACGGGGTATGAATTAAAACAGAAACTTAAACAAGCACTTTACCGTAAGGGCTTCGCCTTTAGTGAAATTAGTCGTTACATTGATGAAGAACTGCAGGGGGATGAGAATTAATGGAAAAACGATTTAGCGAAATGGATGAATATGAATTAAAACTTGAGATTTCAATGCTAAATGAAAAAGCTAAGAAAGCCGAACAACTCGGACAAGGGAATGAATATGCAGTTTATGAAAGGCGTAAGACGTTAGCACAATCTTATTTAATTGATCCAAGTACAATTGAGCCTGGAGCAGCTTATCGGATGACGGATGGGATTACATTATTTGAAGTTTCTTATATGAATGGCAGGTTTGCATGGGGCTATCGAACTGGAGAACGAGAATTAACGGGCGTACCAATTGCACTTCTGGCAGATAAAGTTACTCAAGTTTAATAAAAAAGGATCTTCCAAGGGAAGATCCTTTTTTGCACCTATGTGCGTTTGCGCATCTGTGCTTCAAGCACGATATTGTGCTGGCTTTGTTGGGTTTCACCATTCACTTGGTGGAATGCGTGCTTTGAATTAGCACGCGGTGACATGAACGGATCACGATACAAACTGTTTAAACGCGAGTGTTCCTTACCCATGAGGCATTCCTCCCAAAATTAAAAAGTTTTAAAGTGGTTGGACGAACTCATTCGTTCTTGTGGGCGATCCGCAATGCTTCTATCTGCACGTTTTGAAGCGTGCTCGTCAGCATTGTTGGCTTTGTTGCCATTAAACGAAATAGGATTTGGAAAATCTTTAGCTTTATTTCGCATTCGTGAAACCCCCTTCACCATATCGGCTTACTTCTAGTATGGCAAATGAAGAGTCCATTATAGCAGGTAAAGAAAACCAACTACGTGATCACTTTTAATTTTTTTCGCAACGTTTCTTCGCTATAAACCCAACCTGTGTATGAGGTTACAATGTTTAACTCCTGGTCCATCTTAACTATTGCAACAAATGGATAGTAGCCGTTGCTACGGTAACGTAAATCAACAAAACGGACTTCATAACCATCCGTATCCGTTGCTTCCATTTCCCAACGGTACGTTGGAGAAAAAGACAAAAACGCTGATAGGTTTTTATCAGATTTTGCTGCTTGCATAACCGGGTCGTTTGGAATTGGATCAAACGTATAACTTTCAAAAAAGGTAATGACTTTGTCTTTCGATTGTGCTACATGAAGCATTTCAGGTGTCCGAATAACAAGATGCCATTTGTTCCAACGAAGCGTCGGTGATACAAAAATATGAGATGCTGTAGGGTAATACGAACGTGCATGTTTGACTACTTGTTTTTTTTGTCCAATTCTCCATATATAATACAGGATTAATCCGACGTAAATGACGATGTAAGTCGGTCCAGGTGGAACTCCGGCTAGCCAGAGAAGAATCCCTGCTGCATGAGATCCGAATATAATTGGGTCAAAGATATTAATGACACCAAGCGCAATCCAACGATTAGACGCTGGTCGAAGCGCTTGTGTTCCGTAAGCATTAAATATGTCTACAAACACGTGGAGAAAAACGGATATAGCTGCCCATAATAATAGTGTTGGCCAGTATGCATTTTGAAAAAACAACAACATACCCCCAGAGACCACGAAAGGCCAGAGCATCATAGCAGGGAGTGAATGCGTGATTCCTCTGTGATGACGAATGTATACAGCGTTGTTTCTCAATTTTAAGACCGTATCAAAATCGGGAGCATTGGAAGCAACTAACGTCGTTGCGAGTACAGCACTTTGCATATACGGTGAACTCGCAACGTGAGGATCAAGCGTCGCAAGCCCAGCAAGGCCAACACCCATAACGATATGAGTGGATGTATCCATGAACGAACATCCTCCTTTTGCAATAACTCTCATTGACTCATTTTTTTAGCTGTAACTAAAAGTAAGATATGCTATAGTTATACCCGTCACAAAACAAACTAAGCATTCCTACATGATGAACGTCTATGTAGGGCAAGTCAAGGTTAGCGGGTGAGCATATGTTAGAAGTCAATGAAGTTGTATTTGCTTCTTTTCAAAAAAATTTAGTGAGTTGGTATGAAACACATAAAAGAGAGTTACCATGGCGTAAATCGCAGGAGCCTTACAGGGTCTGGGTATCCGAGATTATGTTGCAACAAACTCGTGTGGATACAGTCATTCCATACTATGAACGATTTATGCGTGTGTTCCCAGAAATGGAGGATCTTGCTTATGCAAAAGAGGAAGATCTTCTTAAAGTGTGGGAGGGCCTTGGTTACTATTCGCGTGTAAGAAATTTACAAACAGCGGTCAAAGAAGTCGTTGAAAACTACGGCGGCGTGGTCCCAGATAATCGCAAAGAAATAGAAGGATTAAAAGGGGTCGGACCTTATACAGCGGGGGCAATCTTAAGTATCGCCTACAATAAAGCAGAACCAGCTGTAGATGGTAATGTGATGAGAGTGCTCTCGCGCGTTTTCTGTATGGAAAATGATATCGCTAAACCACAAACGAGAAAGAAGCACGAAGTCATCCTTTATGATCTTATTGATAAATACAATCCTTCTAGTTTTAATCAAGGACTAATGGAGCTTGGTGCACTCGTCTGTACGCCTACGTCTCCTGGTTGTTTATTATGCCCTGTGAGAGAACAATGTATGGCTTATGATCAAGGTAAACAACATGAATTACCGGTTAAGTCGAAAAAAAAGAAAGCTAGATCAGTGAAAATTGATGCATTCTTATTGACGGATAACAAAGGGCGCGTACTTATTGAAAAACGTCCCGAGAAAGGGTTACTTGCGGGACTTTGGCAACTACCGATGCTTGAAAAAACGTCTGATTCATTCGGGATGCAAGATGACTGGTTTAAGTCGAATTTAGAGAATATGAAGCCGGTAAAGACAACATTCCAAGTAAAACATGTTTTTAGTCATTTGATTTGGGAAATAGACCTTTACACTGGACAAGTAGTGTTAGATCAATTAGATCAAGTTCCAAATACGTGTAAGTTTGTGACAAAAAAGCAGTTAGAGGAATATGCTTTTCCTGTATCGCAGCAAAAACTGCTTACATATAGTTTAGAGGAGGACTTGCTATGAATTTGGATTTGCAAGGGAAGTCAGTATTGATAACGGGCGGGACAAAAGGGATCGGCAAAGAAATTGCCCGTGCTTTTTTGCGTGAAGAGGCAAAAGTTATCGTTTGTGCGAGGTCAATACCTTCTAATTGGGAAGAAGATATTCCTGTTATTACAGGTGACGTAACGAATTGTGAAGAGAGAAAACGAATTTATGCTGAAGCAACCGCAGAAGTTGGACCAATTGATGTATTAATTAATAATGCTGGCGGAAGTAACGGTGGATTCATTGACGAAACAGAGATGGAAGAGTTTTATTATGCGTTTGAATTAAATTATTTCTCGGCTGTCCATTTTGCGAAACTTGTATTGCCGGCAATGAAAGCTGAGAAGGCAGGGTCAATCATTAATATTTCATCCATCTATGGACGTGAATCAGGTGGGAAGGCTACTTATAACAACGCTAAAGCAGCAATGATTAGTTTCACGAAAGCACTTGCAGATGAAGTGGCTCAAGATGGGATTCGTGTAAATAGTGTGGCGCCAGGAGCTGTTTTGCATCCGACTGGAAATTGGCAAAAACGTTTGGAGAAAGACCCAGAAGGGATAGAAGCTTTTGTTACAAGGGAAATTCCTGCTGGGCGTTTTGGTTCTCCGGAAGAGATAGCGGATGTAGTTGTCTTTCTTGCTTCATCAAAAGCAAATTGGGTAACTGGTGCCTCGTTACAAGTAGATGGGGGCCAATCAAAAGCAAACTTCTAGCAAGAGTTTATTTATCTTCTGTACCGAATTAGGTAAAATTATTAAAAAAAGGTTGCCATTGGCAACCTTTTTTTATAAGCCTGGTTCGTTGTCGTCCTCGTTTTGTAAGTGAATTTCTTTAATAATTGCTTTTGTTTCCGGTGTACCAAGTTGATAAATTTTATCAAAAATATCATTCATTCCTGTTTGGTATTCATCTTTATCAGCATCAGCGGAAAGGTCATCAAAATGTTTAAAAGAAAATAAGTTGCCAAGCTCTACGTCATGTGTATGAACTTTGTGAATAAAGGATTCTAACTCTTTTTTTTCTGTTTCAGTTGCAGAGATTTCATATTCAATTAATTGTCCGTCATCTACACGAACATTGCTAATGGTATCCATACTTATTGGATTAAGGTTAACGTAATATAGTTGCTTTTCCTCGCCCATCTTACAGTCTCCTTTAATCGTAATGGACTTCTGTTCCTTGCGTCCAAGTAGCTTTTTGGTGAAGTCCCCCGCGTTTTTTTATTTCTTCCATGATTTTTTCGTGCTTCACATTTCCCTGAAACGTTAAATATCCATTGAGTTGCTGCATCCCATGGTGAAAAAAAGCGAGTTCTTTGTCGCTCCAATCAGCAGGGTCGATGTTTTCTAACTCAGTTAAATCTCGGCCGACGTACATGCTCACATCTCCTTAAGAAGGTTTCTATTAGCTTGGCTGTTCTCAATAAGTCGTATGCGCTATAATGAAGAAATGGTCATTGCAAAAATAAGGGAGGATCTACATATGGAAAGAAAAACTGCATTGGTAACAGGGAGTAGCAGAGGAATCGGAAAAGAAATCGCCGTTAGGCTCGCGCAGCAAGGATTTAATATCGTCATTAATTTTGCGCGTAGCAGATCACAAGCAGAGGCTACAGCAGAGGAAATTAGAGCACTTGGTGTCGAAGTTCTTACAGTTAAAGCAAATGTAGGAAAGCCAGAAAAAATTAAAGAGATGTTTACACAAATTGATGAGACATTTGGCAGGTTGGATGTTTTTGTGAATAATGCGGCGTCAGGTGTTTTACGTCCATTAATGGAATTAGAAGAAAGCCATTGGAACTGGACAATGGATATTAATGCAAAAGCTCTTTTGTTTTGTGCGCAGGAAGCAGCAAAGCGGATGGAAAAGAATGGCGGAGGTAAAATCGTAAGCCTTAGTTCACTTGGTTCCATTCGGTACCTTGATAATTATACGACAGTTGGAGTTTCAAAAGCGGCAGTTGAGTCACTAACACGTTATTTAGCCGTTGAACTAGCTCCAAAAGGAATAGTGGTAAATGCTGTTTCTGGTGGCGCAGTGGACACGGATGCGTTAACACACTTTCCGAATAGGGATGAACTCTTACGCGATGCTGCTAATAGAACACCAGCAGGGCGAATGGTTGAGGCCGCAGATTTAGCAAAAGCGGCAATGTTTTTGTTATCTGATGAAGCAAGCATGATTCGTGGGCAAACGCTTATTGTTGATGGTGGTATTTCCCTTTTGGCTTAAGATAAAAAAAAGTGCATAGAAAAATCCTCTACGGGACAAGTTATATATCGTGGAGGTGATAACCATGAATAAGGAATCAAAAACAAACAAAAACCAAGTGAAGAAGCAAAACCAAGCTTCTGAACAAGGGTACAATGCTGAATTTGCTAGCGAAACTGATGTACAAGAAGTGAAGCAACAAAACGCAAAATCAGCTCAGAAAAAGAACCAACAATAATACGCTTAAACGCGAGCGCTTTGGCGCGAAAAGACACCCTTTGCCTACCGGCTAAAGGGTGTCTTTTTTTGTCAAAGCGCTGTTGTTTTTGTTATAGAGATGTGTTTACGTTTTAAATACGTGATGAACCTTGTATAATAGAACTGTACATTAAAAATGTTGGAAGAGTTTGTTTTGATTAAGGAACATGGAAAGGAGGCTGCTATGAGCTTTCCAAAGGAAGGCAGCACAATCCAGATACAAAGTTATAAGCATAATGGGACGCTTCACCGGATTTGGGAAGACACCACAATCTTAAAAGGAACATCCAAAATAGTAGTAGCCGGAAATGATCGGATTATTGTTCGTGAATCCGATGGCAGAA
This sequence comes from Shouchella patagoniensis, assembly GCF_002019705.1. Taxonomy (GTDB): domain Bacteria; phylum Bacillota; class Bacilli; order Bacillales; family Bacillaceae_D; genus Shouchella; species Shouchella patagoniensis. Next base: position 4,626,192 of record NZ_KV917377.1, read on the forward strand.
ATTGGCGTACAAGAGAACCTGCGATTTGTTATTTTGATGCTGATCAGTGGTTTAATACAATTGGAATGATTCGTGCTGATGGGATATACTACTACTGCAATATTGGTACACCTTTTACGTGGGATGAAGAAGCTCTCAAGTATATTGATTATGACCTTGATATTAAAGTTTATCCGGATATGACGATGAAGCTGCTTGATGAAGATGAGTATGAATTGCATAGTAAAATTATGCATTATCCACCAGAGCTAGACGGCATTTTAAAGAAAAGCGTTGAAGAGCTCAAATCCTGGATTCATCAAAGGAAAGGCCCGTTCGCGCCTCAGTTTGTCGAGAACTGGTATGAACGATATTTGCAATATCGCTAAAAGTGAGCTTGTTTTCCACAAGCTTGCTTTTTGCTTAGAAGAAGGGGTTCTATTGAAGACAATTAGAAGGTATATGGTATTCGTAAAACCATATCGAAAAGAAATTATTGGAACGATTTTAATTGGAATGTTGAAATTTGGTATTCCACTGTTGTTCCCATTAGCCATGATGTATATTATTGATGATATTTTGCTTAATGATGCCATGGCAATGGACGAGCAGTATTCACAATTGTATTGGATAATTGGTGGCATGGCGTTGCTTTTCATCGTCTTACGTCCGCCGATTGAATATTACCGGCAATACTTTGCTCAATGGATAGGCAATAAAGTATTGTTTGATATTCGTGATCACTTATTTACACATATTCAAAAATTAAGTCTGCGTTTTTACTCCAATCGTAAAGTTGGAGAAATTATTTCTCGTGTAATTCATGATGTGGAACAAACTAAAAACTTTGTTATTACGGGTTTAATGAATGTATGGCTTGATTTTGCTACAATTATTATTGCAATCATTATTATGTTGAATTTGAATGTGTGGTTAACACTTGTAGCCATTTCCATGTTTCCTTTTTATGGTTTTTCGATTAAATATTTTTATCAACAATTGCGTAATTTAACCCGAGTCCGCTCTCAGGCGCTTGCTGATGTACAAGGTCACTTACATGAACGTGTTCAAGGGATGAATGTTATCCGTAGTTTTGCGAATGAGGATTATGAGCAAGAGCAGTTCGCGAGTAGAAACCGTACTTTTCTATCGAAGGCGCTGGATCATACGAAGTGGAATGCAAAAACATTTGCAGTTGTGAATACAGTTACGGATATTGCTCCTTTGTTAGTTTTGTTCGTTTCAGCTATTTTTGTCTTGCAAAACAATTTGGAAATAGGGGTTATGAGTGCTTTTGTTCTTTATATGGAGCGTCTTTACGGGCCATTACGTCGTCTAGTTAATTCATCGACTACCTTAACCCAATCAATTGCCTCGATGGATCGTGTGTTTGAATTTATCGATGAAAAGTATGATATTACCGATAAGGAAGGCGCGCAAGAGGTGAAACATGTTGATGGAAAGATGACTTTTGATTGCGTCTCATTCTCTTATGGAGCAAATCAACCAATATTAGAAGATATTCGGCTTGATATACCGGCTGGACAAACAGTTGCGTTAGTCGGGATGAGTGGTGGTGGTAAAAGCACACTCGTTAGTTTAATCCCCCGTTTCTATGATGTAACGGGTGGACGTATATTGCTTGATGGAAAAGATATACGAGATCTAAATGTAAGGAGTTTACGAGACAAGATTGGAATGGTGTTACAGGATAATATCCTCTTTAGTGATAGTGTGAAGATGAATATAAAAATTGGTAATCCTAACGCTACCGATGAAGAAGTAATTGAGGCAGCGCAAGCGGCCAATGCCCATGATTTTATTTTAAACCTTGAACATGGATATGATACTGAAGTGGGAGAGAGGGGAGTTAAGCTCTCTGGAGGTCAAAAACAACGAATCGCGATTGCACGTGTATTCTTGAAAAACCCACCTGTTCTTGTTTTTGATGAAGCAACTTCAGCACTTGATTTAGAAAGTGAACATTTCATTCAGGAAGCGTTGGAAAAGTTAGCTCACAATCGGACAACATTTATTGTTGCACATCGATTATCGACGATAACAAATGCCGACAATATTGTTGTGATTGAAGAAGGTCGTGTTAAAGAACAAGGGACTCATGAGGAATTAATGAAGAAAAAAGGCGCTTATTATAAATTATACAGTGTCCAAGAAGTATAAATAAAAGCGAGAACGCATTCGTGCGTTCTCGCTTTTTTATGCTAACTCTTCTTCGGGCGCATGTGTTTGATGGTTCTCAACAAGTGTATCTAAATGCTCGAGTTCTTGCTGATATTCAATAATAGCAGAAATTGCTGGAAGGAAGGCATGCCATTGTGATAAATCAAACTCTTCTTCCTCATAAAGCGTTACGAACAGGTTAGTCATTGATGACTGCCCTTCTTCAATCTCTGTCATATATTCGTCTGGTGCATGGGTGTTGACCTTGCCGTTATAACGCAGGATAATGCGGTGATGGTAATCAGTTAATGATGTTATTTGCTCCTCTATCCGTTTCTGAACTCGGTTAGGAAGAGTCAAATAATCTTCTGACCGACGATCAATCATTTCAAGAGCATTATATGCTTTCTCGCTCGTTACAATCATTTGCCTAAAAACAACCACTTTACGTCTTTGGCTAAATGTTTTGGCTCTGAAGTAGTTTCGCTCTTCTCGAAATAAAGTAAATAAGTCATTTGCTTTATCTAAGTTATCGCGTTGATTCCGTATATCTTCACGCAGAGCGATGGTATCGGCATCGTGCCGAGCTACTAAGTTGAGCCATTCAAGCAATGAGTCTGTAGATTGAGAGAGCTTGTCATATACTTTTTTCTCATAACGTGGTGGTATGAAGGCTAAATTCACTAAAAAAGCAGAGACGATTCCAATTAAGACAAGAAGAAAACGTTCTGAAGCGAATTGTAGAAAGTTGTCGGCTGGGCTCTCCATAATGATGATGATCGTAACAATCGCCGTGGGAATAATGGCTGATTCTAATTTAAGTTTAATAAAAATCGCAATCGATAACATAACTACAACACCCACTACAAAGGGCTCATGACCAAATGTCATGACAAAAAGAACGCCAATAACCGCACCGATTAAATTTGCTTGAACTTGATGACTAAACGTTCGAACCGTTCTGAAAAGCGAGGGTTGTATCGCGAACGATGCAGCAATTGCTGCAAAGGTAGGTGGATTGAATTCTAGCCAATTGGCTAGGTAAAGAGCAAGCACAATGGCAAGCCCTGTCTTTAATATCCTAGCTCCAAGTCTCATGTAACAATTGGTCCTTTCTAAGAGGAGGTCTATAATGAGCAAACTCTCAATTCATTCTTCTATTATATGGATGGGATGGGAAAAGCATTCCGTTAAATATAGAACTGGTCTGATACAATCTTAAACGATCGATGCGCTGCTTCGATTGTTTCATCTATATCTTTTTTCGTATGAGCGGTAGTTAAAAACCAAGCCTCATATTTTGACGGTGCTAAATGGATACCTTCTTCTAACATCGATTTAAAAAAGAGGCTAAATTGCTCACCATTTGTTCGTTTTGCTCCGTCATAATCTGAAATCCGTTCATCAGAGAAGAATACCGTCAACGCGCCTTTTAGTCGGTTAATTGTAATAGGGACATTCGCTTTTGCGGCGGCCAAATATAATCCTTCTTCCAATTGTGCACCGAGTTCATCTAGCTTTGCATAAACACTTTGTTCTTTTAAAATTTTTAAGCAAGCGATACCAGAAGTCATTGAAGCTGGGTTACCTGCCATTGTCCCCGCTTGATATGCAGGACCTAAAGGGGCAACAGTCTCCATAATGTCCATTCTTCCTCCGTACGCCCCAATTGGTAGTCCACCACCAATGATTTTTCCAAGCGCTGTCATATCTGGTTTAACGTTTAACAAATCTTGGGCGCCGCCATACATGAAGCGAAAAGCAGTAATGACTTCATCATAAATAACAAGGGCACCAGCATCGTGGGTTACTTTGTTTACGGCTTCTAAAAAACCTGGCTCTGGTTCGACGATTCCGAAGTTACCTACAATAGGCTCAACTAATACAGCTGCTGTTTCGTCACCCCAACGAGAAAGGGCTTGTTTAAGTGAATCTATATCATTAAAGGGAACAGTAATAACCTCGCTAGCAGTACTTGCCGTTACACCCGCTGAATCTGGAGTCCCTAATGTGGAAGGACCAGAACCTGCAGCAACGAGGACGAGATCGGAATGGCCATGGTAGCAGCCAGCGAATTTAATGATTTTTTCTTTACCAGTGTATGCTCGAGCGACCCGAATCGTTGTCATAACGGCCTCTGTACCAGAATTAACGAAGCGAACTTTTTCTAATGAAGGGATCGCTTCTGTTAATGCTTCAGCAAATTCATTCTCTAGTCGGGTAGGTGTCCCGTATAAAACACCTTTTGCGGCTTGGTCCTGTATCGCTTGTGTGATAACTGGGTGAGCATGGCCAGTGATGATAGGACCATACGCGGCCAAGTAGTCAATGTATCTATTTCCATCTACATCGAATAAATAAGCACCTTCACCTCTTTCCATAAAAACAGGCGTGCCGCCGCCAACTCCTTTGTAAGCACGAGAAGGGCTGTTGACCCCGCCAACTATTAAGTTCTTGGCTTCTCTATAGTGTAGTTCTGATGTTTTGCGATTCATAACAACCTCCGTTTAATATAAACGATCTTTTCCTATCCAATAATAGCATATGTGAATGATCAAGTCAGAAGAAAACAAGCTAAGTTTGCTCTTAACCTCTTCGCGTTGAAGATTTAGAGTAATTGGGATATTCTTAGGAAGAGATATTTATAAAGGGGCGAATAAGATGAATCTAGTAGGAAAGCAAGCACCTGATTTTACCTTGCCAGCAAATGGAGGAAAAGAAATCACTTTATCAAACTTTAGGGGATCATACATTGTGCTATATTTTTACCCGAAGGATATGACGCCAGGTTGCACAACAGAGGCTTGTGACTTTAGAGATCAAACAACGTTGTTTGAAAGAGAAGAAGCAATCGTACTTGGAGTAAGTCCAGATCCAGCAGATAAGCATGATAAGTTTGTAGAAAAACATCAATTATCTTTTCCTTTAATCGCCGATGAGGAATTAAAGGCGGCAAAAGCATATGATGTTTGGCAACTTAAAAAAAACTTTGGAAAAGAGTATATGGGAATTGTGCGTTCAACGTTTGTTATTGATAAAGAGTTTAATGTGATAAAAGAATGGCGAGGCGTTCGTGTAAAAGATCATGTTGAAGAAGTACTTGGATTTATAAAGGAACATAACAATGGATAAGTCTTTTAAAGTCGTGTTTGTTGTAAAGCAAACTGAAGAACGACAAGCAAGCTTGAAAGCAACGTATTCGAAAGTGGACTTTTCGTTCTTTTCTTCCGTTGCCTTGGCTGAACAAGAGCTTTCTACAGCACATGTGCTAGTTACATTTGGCGAAGATATTGATGAAGACGTTGTAAACAAAGCTGTTCAGTTAAAATGGATTCATGTTTTATCAGCAGGTGTTGAGAAAATGCCACTAGGGCTGTTAGAAAGGAAAAACGTAGTTGTAACAAATAGTAGGGGAATTCATGCGATACCAATGTCGGAACATGCTCTATGGGCTATGCTCGACTATGTTAAGAATGCAAGAATGTATAAGAGTGCGCAAAATCGTGGTGAATGGATTCGGAACGTCAAACCTAGGGAGCTGACTGAATCTGTGGTAGTGTTGCTTGGGACTGGCGCGATTGCAAGCAAAACTGCCGAACGAGCAAAAAGCCTAGGAATGTCCACGGTAGGAGTGAATACGGACGGACGTGCTGTTACTCACTTTGATAAGGTGTACCCTCTAAGCGAGTGGTCAAAAGCATTAAGACAAGCAGATTTTCTGATTAATATATTACCATATACGAAGAGAACAGATAGTCTTTTAAATAAAGAAGCTTTTTCTTTGTTGAAGGAAGGTGCGGTTTTTATTAACCTTGGTCGTGGAAAATCAGTTGTTGAAAAGGATTTACTTAATGAAGTAAAATTAAAGAGAATTAGTCATGCCTATTTGGATGTATTCTCATCAGAGCCTCTTCCATCTGATTCCCCTTTATGGACTGAGGAAGGAATAACGATCACTCCTCATATATCAGCGTCAACTTCTTACTATATGAAAAGGGCACTTCAAATTTTTGAAGAAAATCTAATTGTGTTTATTGATGAAAAGCAAAAGTTCAAGAATCTCGTTCAAATGAATAAGGGTTATTAAAGAGAGGGGGAGAAGCGATGAAGCTTCTAGTGTGCATTATTGAAGATTTCTATGCAGACCATGTTGAAAAAGATTTACGTGAGCAAGGATATCGGATGACGGAACTTTCTAGTTCAGGTGGCTTTTTACGGAAAGGAAGTACGACTTTTTTATTCGGAGTCCACGAAACAGATCTTGATAAGTTGCAGCAGGCGTTGAAAGATGCTTGTTTACATGTGGAGTCAAAAAAGCAACGAAAAGATAAAAAGACGTATCGTTACACCTCTTTTCTTATCCCAGCAGCAAATGCGACACCACTGTTAATAAATACGTAAGGAAGAAGAGGCCGCTAAGAGAATTAGCGGTCCATTCTTTTTATACAATCAATTTTATTGTTAAGTGATGGTAGAGGGTGAAATAGAACGAATTTCTGTCTTGTTCTTGCTAAATATAGGTTTACAACTTATAATTACTATAAAGAAAGAATCGTTTTTTGAAAGCGAGGCGCGATAAAATGGCTAATCATGGCTTATCAGAAGCAATTGATGCGCTGAAAAGCACTCGTGTGCGTATGACTCCACAACGTCACGCTATTTTAGAGTTTCTATATGAATCACACACACACCCTACGGCGGATGAGATTTATAAAGCTTTAGAAGGTCGTTTTCCAAACATGAGTGTGGCGACGGTTTACAATAACCTTCGTGTATTTAAGGAAGTTGGTATTGTAAAAGAATTATCTTATGGAGATGCTTCAAGCCGTTTTGATTGTGTCACAAGTAATCATTATCATGTGATTTGTAATGACTGCGGTAAGATTGTTGATTTCCATTATCCAGGATTAGATGAAGTTGAAACATTAGCTGAACATGTAACTGGATTCCAAGTAGATAATCATCGGATGGAGATTTACGGCACATGTCCTTCTTGTAAAACTGCGCATTAAGTTAGTAGATACCTTCATCTTTCTAAAGGTGAAGGTATCATTTTGTTTTAATATAGAAAAAAGCGGCCATTTAAATGGCCGCTTTTTTCTATATTAAGCTTCACTGTTTTTTTGTCGGTTGTTTGAGGGAGTGTTATAAGACTCGTCGAATTCTTTTCCTTCAAGCGTACGATCCACAGTTAGTGGTTGATCGCAATGCATACAGGCATCAACTCTACCAAGAACTTTTGTTGGTTTGTCGCACGAAGGGCAGACGACCGGGACAGCCTTTGTAGATAGCATACCAATAAAAAAGTAAACGACAGTGCTAGCAATAACGGCAAGCAAACCTAGTATCATACAAATAACCATCACGACAGGGTACTCTCTGAAGAAGATCCCTACATACATAATTAGAATGCCTATGAAAACGAGGCTAAGTGCAAAAGTACGTATTTTGTTTATTTTGTTAGAGTAACGTAAGCCCATCTGTTTTCCTCCAGTTTTTAAAAGAAGGTTTATTCTACTTATAAGAATGTGTATAGTATAACATAGAAATGAAAGGGATTTGATAGAGCTTTTTAGATTGAAAAAAAGTTTTTTAAAAAAGTTTTTAAAAACTGTTGACGGTTTTAATACTAGCGTGATATATTATTACATGTCGCCGGGACACACCGGCAAACACAAATGAAACAAACGAAACACACTAGAAAAAGAGATTGACGAAATGATCACCATCATGGTAAGATCATGAAGTCGCAAAAACGAGTTCTTTGAAAACTGAACAAAAGCCAAGCGTAATAAAGAGATACAAGGTATCTCGTCAATGAAAGTCGTTGAATTGGTATTCAACGCGCTAGCAACATTTTGAGCAAGTCAAACACT